>JABSRX010000221.1 GCA_013214695.1 Rhizobiaceae bacterium
GGCGCAGCAGAAACGCCATTACTCAGGATGCCCGCAATTCTGACGGAGACATCGATACCTTTACGGCTGGTTTTTATGGAGGAACCGAATTTGGCAATGCCCACCTGCGGTTTGCCGGTCTGTTCAGCCAACACACGCTGGAGACTTCACGCGAGGTCGAAATCCTCAATCTAAAGGAAATAGTGCTGGCCGAGTATGATGCGACTTCATGGCAGGTATCAGCTGAGACGGGCTACCACATAGAAACCGGCAGCATGGAATGGGAGCCGTTTGCCCGTCTTTCCCATATCGGCATGGATATTGACGGTTTTTCGGAAGAAGCTTCAGGTCTTGGATTGACGGCGCTGACGGCGCCATCGGAAGAGCACAGCACAACATTTGGCCTGGTGGGTGTTCGAAGCTCCATTGCTGTTTCGGACTGGATCAAAGCCCATGGCATGGTGGGCTGGCGCGGTGCCTGGGGCGATACGGACCCGACCTCGACCCTCACATTCAACGGCAGTTCGCCGTTCATCGTGACCGGTGCGCCGATTTCGGAAAATGCATTCGTTGGTGAGTTTGGAGCGGTGGCCCAACTATCGCCCCAGGCGGCGATGCATGTGAGCTATACTGGTCTGCAATCTGAAGATGGCAGCGATCACGGTATCCGCGCCAAGCTGATGATGCGTTTCTAGGCGCGGCAGCCACGTCGCCGCCGCTCGCCGCGCCGTATCGTCACCGCCGCTAGGTGCCGATTTTGGCGAGATCAAATTCGGTCGTCTGGTAAATCTGGTTGATCCAGTTGCCAAACAGCAGATGGGCATGGCTGCGCCAGCGGTTTTGCGGGTCTTGGGCCGGGTCGTCTTCAGGATAGTAGTTGTGCGGCACTTCGATCGGCGTGCCGTTGGCGACATCGCGGTCGTACTCTTCCTTCAACGACGATGAATCATATTCAATATGATTGAAGATATAGAGACGCTTGCCGTCCTTTTCCGAAATCAGACACGGGCCGGTATCATCGCTGTCCATCAGCAGTTGTAGGCCAGGATGCTGCTCGATGTCGCTGGTGCGCATTTCCGTCCAGCGGGAGACCGGAATCTGAAAGTCATCGGAAAAGCCGCTCAGATAGGGCGAGGCCGGGTCCAGATTGCGGTGGCGATAGACGCCAAAGGCCTTCTGCTGAAGGTCGTGTTTCGGAATGCCGTGGAAGTGATAGGCCGCTGCCATGGCGCCCCAGCAGATGTTGAAACTGGAATGCACATGGGTGCGGGTCCACTCGAAAATCTGCTGCAGCTCTTCCCAGTAATCGACCTCTTCGAAATCCAGCAATTCGATCGGCGCACCGGTGATGATGAAGCCGTCAAACTTCTCGTGTTTGATCTGCTCCCAGGTCTTGTAGAAGGCGATCAGGTGGTCTTCGGCGGTGTTTTTCGACTTGTGCCCGGACACCCGCACCAGCGTCATTTCCACCTGCAGCGGCGTTGCGCCGATCAGGCGGGCGATCTGGGTCTCGGTGCGGATCTTGTTGGGCATCAGGTTGAGCAGACCAATGCGCAACGGGCGGATGTCCTGACGCGCTGCGGTGTTTTCGTCCATCACCATGACGCCTTCGTCGACCAGGGTCTGGCGGGCGGGCAAGGTATTGGGGATACGAATAGGCATGGTTCTGCACCCTGGTTACAATTTCAACAGATCGAAATCGCACCGGGAACAAGCCATCAAATTGATCAGCAAGCGGTCCTTTAGCGATTTCTTTAACGTGGCTGCAAGCCGACCGGCCAAATCACCACGGGGCTGAATTTAGGGATTGGCAGCTTGCGGGTCAATCCGTTTAATGGCGTGCACTATATCGCGTCAAAGGGAGTGACATGCCGCGTTCGGGTTTGATTATCGCTGCAACACTTGTGGCGGCCGTGATGGGCCAGCCTGTCGCGGCCGAAATGAATTGTTCGGAAGACACGTTTTGTCTGCTGACTGAGGCGAAGGGCGATACGACCACCTTCTCGGCGATCAACAAGAACCCGTACCTACCGTTGACCGTACAGCTTCACCTATCGCTGCAGAACCTGGAAGTGCGCAACGGCGTCAACGAAGCGATCGTGGTGAAGGGTGGCGAAAAGCGGCTGCTGTTTGCGCTGGCGCCGAAACAGCCGGACGATGCCTGGGAATACCGCTATGAATATGCCTGGGTCGCCGGGGACTTTCGCGCTCAACACCGCCCCGATCAGCTTTACCGACTGCCCTATAAAGACGGCCAGACCTATGCGGTTTCACAAAGCTGCAACGGGTCGTTTTCCCATACAGGGCACGGCAAATATGCCATTGACTTCGATATGCCCATCGGCACGCCCATTCTGGCGGCCCGCGCCGGCACGGTGGTCGATATCAAGCAGGATTCGACCCGCGGCGGCGAGGATGAGCGGTTTGAAAACGACGGCAATTACGTCACCGTTCTCCACGACGACGCAACATTGGCGCATTACTTTCACCTGCATCCCAACACGGTTGAGGTGGCACTGGGGCAGCAGGTAGCGGCCGGTGATCTGCTCGGCCAAGCCGGCAATACGGGCTTTTCTTCCGGCCCCCATCTGCATTTTGAGGTGGTGACCGTGCATCTCAACGACGACCCGAAGGACGGCCCGCACCAGGTCAGCGTGCCCATCACGTTTGAAGCCCAGCGCGGCAAGGTGACCTGCCCAGCAGACGGTGCCAGATTGAGGGTCAAGTGAAGCCGGAATCGCAATAGGGAGCGGAATATGAAAACTGTGACCGGAAGCTGCCTGTGTGGCGCGGTTATGCTGAAAGCGCGGGGTGCGCCGGACCGCGTCGGCATCTGCCATTGCTTCGACTGTCGCAAGCACCATGGCGCCCCGTTTTATGCAGCCGCCATTTTTCCCGAAGACGCGGTCACCGTGCTCGGCAACACCCAGCACTATCAGGGGCGCCATTTTTGCCCCCGATGCGGCAGCTCGGTCTATGCCCGCAGCGGCGATGAAGTCGAAGTGCATCTCGGCATTCTGGACGCGGCCGACCAGTTTCAGCCGAGCTACGAATGTTTTGCCGAACGGCGCGAATCCTGGCTGCCCGACTTTCCCAATACCAAGCGCTATCCGGGCGAGCGCGATGGTGAGACATAAGCCGCATTGGACAAAGCGCCCGATGGACAAGGCAGCAGGGCTGAAGTAGCGTTTCGCCATGAGCAAGGACTATTCACTGGATGGCGCAAACACCCGGCTGGCCGAGCAAAACGGTCTGGCCAATCCATCCTGGTATCGCCCCAAGATCGACCCCAAGGAAATCCACAAACTGCGCGAAAAGTCGGACCTCATTCCTCTGCGCGACAACCTGCTGTGGCTCGGCCTGATGGTGGCCACTGCCGGCATGGGCATTTGGCTTTGGCCGTCCTGGTGGTCGGCGCCGTTCTGGTTTGTCTACGGCGTGCTCTATGGCTCAGCTTCCGATTCCCGCTGGCACGAATGCGGCCACAAGACCGCCTTCAAGACCCCCTGGATGAACACGGTGATCTACCAGATCGCCTGCTTCATGCTGATGCGCAATCCGGTGGTCTGGCGCTCCAGCCATGTGCGCCACCACACCGATACGATCATTGTCGGTCGCGATCCGGAGATCGTCGCCATGCGCCCGCCGGATCTGGTGAAGATCGCCATCAATCTGTTTGGCCTGATCGACGCCTATTTCCTGATCAAGCGCATGTTCCTGCACATCGGCGGGCGCCTGCATCCGGACGAAAAACAATATGTCGCCCGCGACGAGGAGTGGAAGGTGTTCCTGGTCGCCCGCCTGTGGTTGATCATCTACGCCGCCGTCATCGGCCTGAGTGTCTGGATGGGCTCGTTCCTGCCGCTGATGGTCATCGGCCTGCCGCGGCTCTACGGCGCCTGGCACCATGTGATGACCGGCCTGTTGCAGCATCTGGGTCTGGCCGAAAACGTCTCCGACCATCGACTCAACACCCGCACCGTGCTGATGAACCCAGTCAGCCGCTTCATCTATCTCAACATGAACTATCATGTGGAGCACCACATGTTCACCATGGTGCCCTACTACCACCTGCCGCGCCTGCATGAGCTGATCAAGCACGATGTGCCGCCGCCGGAACCGTCCATCTACGCGGCGTTCAAGCGCCTGTTGCCGGTGCTGGTAAAACAGCTGAAATATGAAGACGCGGTGATTGTGCCCGACCTGCCGAAAGGCGCGACGCCCTATGGCGAGCAGGTCAACCGGCTGCTGCCGCACGCTGTCTGACAGCCGCCCGACATCGCGCCGATTATTTATCCTGACGGTTCTATTCATCGCTGCCGCAAATAGAGCCATTTGCGGCCGAAAAGTAACACCAAGTAAAAAGTATAAAACCGCAGTTTAACAACAAACTTCGGCTCGATAGCTTTGCTTACCATTACATAGTCTCACATTTTGCCGGTCGGCATTCAAAGCAGGCACCCCTGTCTGCTTGTGATTTCGTGCGCACTTTTTTCCGCCACAGCGGCGGCGAAGGCCGGGAAGGCGGCGGCATTGGGTGAGCGATTGAGAGCGAGGTCATCCATGGTCGATTCCAATTTCACCTGCAGAACTGCGGCAAACGCGATGGCCTGGGCCGGCGCCGTGGTGCTTTCCCTGATTGCACCTTTCGGTTCCACCGCGCACGCCGATCCCATTGTCCCCCCCAGCAGCGCTTGCGTGTCCACGGATGGTGTGACCATTGTGTGCACGGGCGATCTCTCCGAAGGCATTCGCGTCGACACGGTCGGTGGCCCGGTCGATACGTACAGAATTCTCCAGGTAAAGGAGGCCACGGGGCGCATTGAGCCCGCCGAGAGGATTGATGGCGTATTCTTCAAGACCGAAAAGAGAAACCTGACCATCGATATCGATGATGTCGACATCGTCACCAACGGCTATCAGGCTGACGGTATTGACGCCTTCATCGCGACCGGAGCAGGCGAATACGAGCCGGGCGTGGAAGACACGGTTGATCTGATCATCACCCACGCGGGG
>JABSRX010000222.1 GCA_013214695.1 Rhizobiaceae bacterium
CAGCAACGCCGTCCAGATCAAAGGCAATCAACGCCGTTTCCGCCTTCAATCCGTTGACACTGAACAGGCAGGTATTGCCCACCCGATCGGCATCGGCACCGAATATGACCAAACGGTCATCCAGCCCATTCGCGGCACATATAGGGAGCAGTGTCGCTTCAATCGAGTCCCGCAGGGCCGTTGTCTGCGAAAAAGTTTCCAACCGGGCGACCGCCAGTTCGGCGGCGACGCCGAAGCCGGTGATGCCGGCGGTATTTTCAGTACCGGCGCGGCGGTTGGATTCCTGACCGCCACCTTTGATGGCCGGTGGAATCGTCAGCACCGAATGGGCATTGACCAGGGCGCCAACGCCCTGCGGCCCGCCAATCTTATGGGCCGACAGGATGGCAAAATCGACGCCGAGTTCTTTCAGGTCGACCTTGACGCGGCCAACCGCCTGAACCACGTCGCACAGCACATAGCCACCGCGCAGGCGCACCATCTTGGCCGCTTCCGCAACCGGCTGAATGACGCCGGTTTCGCTGTTGACCAGTTGCATTGCCAGATACGGAACCTGATCCCCACCCGCCAGCAGCAAAGCTTGCAGCACCGCCAGATCGACCACACCGTTCTTGTCGACGGGCACCTGGACAATTTGATGAGCGGCAAAGCGTCCACCGGTCAGCACGCAGGGATGCTCGGTTTCCAAGACATACAAAACGTCAGCGGCGCGCAACTTGCCATCGCTGTGGATCTGCGGGGTCAGCGCCAGATTGGCCGCTTCTGTGGCACTGCTGGTAAAAGTGACACCATCCACATCGCAATTGACGAGATCGGCAATCTTGGCCCGGGCATTCTCGATCCGCTTGCGGTGCTGGCGCCCCTCGCCGTGCACCGAGGAGGCGTTGCCCTGTTCTGCAAACACCGCGTTCATCGCGTCGATCACCTGCGGCAACATCGGCGCACTCGCATTGTAATCAAGATAGGCACGACGGGGCATCATAATGGATTAGTTACCTATTGCAGGGCGGCGTTTACCGGATCGCCCTATTTTTCTTGAAATCGGAAGGCTGAATGGCCTATGTACGGCTTTCGCGGGGCAGAGCCGGACCTGAAATGGCGTGTCTTGCAGTTTATAATTGTTCTAAACTAGATTAGAAAGTGCCCGCCCCTTCGTCAAGCCGGATGGCAAGAATATAGGGGACGTGGGATGCGCAAATTGTCGCTGGTGCACATCCAGTCTGGTTATTGATGGAGTTTTGTATGCCTGAAGTTATCTTCACCGGTCCCGCTGGTCGCCTCGAAGGCCGTTACCAGCCCTCCGAAGACAAAAACGCCCCAATCGCCATCATCCTGCATCCGCATCCGCACCCGTCCTTTGGCGGCACGATGAACAACCCCATCGTCTACAAGCTGTTCTACATGTTCCAGGAGCGCGGTTTCACCACTTTGCGCTTCAACTTCCGGGGCGTGGGACGCAGCCAGGGTGAATTCGACCATGGCGCCGGTGAATTGTCAGATGCCGCCGCAGCCCTCGACTGGATCCAGTCTCTGCACCCGGATTCGACAGGCTGCTGGGTCGCCGGTTTCTCTTTCGGCTCCTGGATCGGCATGCAATTGCTGATGCGGCGTCCGGAGATCGAAGGCTACATGTCGATCGCGCCGCAGCCCAACATCTACGACTTTGCGTTTCTCGCACCCTGCCCGTCTTCCGGCCTGATCATTCACGGCGAAGACGACATGGTCTCCCGTCCAGAACATGTTCAGACACTTGTCGACAAGCTGCGCGCCCAAAAGGGCATCACGACCACGCAGATCACTGTGCCTGGCGCCAATCACTTCTTCTCCGACCATCAGGATGAATTGCTCGACGAGTGTCAGATCTATCTCGACAAGCGTCTTGGCCTGATCGAAGGCGGTATCGAAGAGACGATGCTGCTGCGCTAAAGCGCTTCCGCCCGGGCCAATACCCCGCCACCGGTCGGCTGTTTGCAGCCGGTCGTGGTTGGATAGGTCAGTGGCAGCCCCAACTGACTGCGCACGGCCAGATAGGCAAAGGCCTGGGCCTCAATCATGTCGCCAGACAATCCCAGTTCATCGGACACGATGACGTCTCCATCAGTTTGGCTGGCCAGGTCCTTCATGTCGCTGACAATGACATCGTTGAGGCGCCCACCGCCGCACAGGATCCATGTGGCCGGAGCCGCTGGCAGATGATCAATCGCCTTGATGATCGACGCGGCGGTGATCCGGGCCAGCGTGCGCGCGCCATCTGACAACTCTGCCCGGTCCGATTGCAACGGCGGAAAGTCCGCCCGATCGAGCGACTTGCAACCGCCCTTTTCAAAGAAGGCTGCGGCGAGATACTCGTCGACGATCGGCGAAACGATTCCACCTTCCGATGCGATGCGCCCGCCCTGGTCGTAGGGAATGCCGCCCTTTTGCTGCACCCACTGGTCGATCAGCGCATTGCCGGGCCCGGTGTCAAACGCCACCAGCGCATCGTCATCCACATAGGTGATGTTGGAAATGCCACCAATATTGACAAAACAGGCGGGCAATGCGGGCTTCTTCTGGCGTGCCAGGGTCTGGTGAAAGACCGGCACCAGGGGCGCGCCCTGCCCGCCTGCGATCATATCTTCAGCCCGCATGTCGTAGACGACATCGATGCCCGTTGCATTGGCCAGTCGCTGGCCATCGCCCAACTGCACGGTCAGTCCCTGATGCGGGCAATGCAGCACCGTTTGACCATGGAAGCCCAGGCAGTGAACATCTTGCGGCTGCAAACCGTTGTGCTGAAGAAACTGACGCACCGCATCAGCGTGCAGATCGGTGAGCGCCGTTTCCAGTTCGGCCAACCCCGCCGGGCGGTCTGAACGGTCTTCAATCTGAACCGCGTCCAACATCGCCTGTTCAAGCTTTTTGCGGAAGTCGGGTGCGTATTCGACGGCCATTGTCGGCCCGAATTCAACCTGATTCTGGCCGTCGGTTTTGACCAGGGCCACGTCGATTCCATCCATCGATGTGCCGCTCATTAAGCCTATCGCGGTTTTCAATGGTCGTCCCTTTCACTTTTCGTCCAATTGGGACGTGAAATTGAATCAAGCATGGTGTAACACGCTCGAAATTCGCACTCCTGACTGCAAATTACCATGGCCACTTTCAAATCAGATTTCCTGCAAACGCTTTCCGAGCGTGGGTTCATTCATCAGATTTCAGACGAAACAGGTCTGGACGACCTGCTCTCCAAGGAATCGGTGACGGCCTATATCGGCTTCGACGCAACGGCCAAGAGCCTGCATGTCGGCTCGATGACGCAGATCATGCTGTTGCACTGGTTCCAGAAAACCGGTCACCGCCCGATCGCCTTGATGGGCGGCGGCACCTCGATGGTCGGCGACCCCTCCGGCAAGGATGATGCACGCCAGTTGATGACCCGTGAACTGATCGACGCCAACAAAACTGAGATCATGAAGTGCTTTGCGCCCTTCATGACATTCGGTGACGGTCCGACCGACGCGATCATGGCCGACAATGCCGACTGGCTGCTGGAGCTGAACTATGTCGACTTCCTGCGCGAATATGGCCGTCACCTGTCGGTCAACGCCATGCTGGCCCGCGATTCGGTCAAGACCCGCCTTGATCGCGAACAGCACCTGTCCTTCCTGGAATTCAATTACATGTGCCTGCAGGCCTATGACTTTGTCGAGTTGAACCGGCGCTACGATTGCCGCCTGCAAATGGGTGGTTCGGATCAGTGGGGCAATATTGTTTCCGGCGTCGACCTGGGTCGCCGTTCCGGTTGCGAGCAGTTGTTCGCCTTGACATCCCCGCTGCTGGCGACGGCTTCGGGAGCCAAGATGGGCAAGACAGCATCCGGTGCGGTTTGGCTCAATCCCGACATGCTGCCGACATTCGATTTTTGGCAATACTGGCGCAACACGGAAGATGCCGATGTTGGCAAGTTCCTGAAACTTTTCACCGAATTGCCGCTGGATGAAATTGCCCGACTCGAGGCGCTGGAAGGCGCGGAACTGAACGAAGCCAAGAAGATCCTCGCCACCGAGGCAACTTCGCTGGTGCATGGCCGGGATCTGGCCGAACAGGCGGCTGAGACTGCCCGCAAGACCTTTGAAGAAGGCGCCAAGGCGTCTGACCTGCCGAGCGTATCGATTGCCGCGGCCGACTTTGAGGCCGGCGCCGGCTTGCTTGGTTTGATCGTCACCGCCGGCCTCGCCAAGTCCAATGGCGAAGCCCGTCGTCATATCAAGGCGGGCGCGATCAAGATCAACGATGAACCCGTTTCGGATGAAGGTTTGACCGTAGATAGCGGCTATCTGGACGCCGACGGGTCGATGAAGCTGTCGTTCGGCAAAAAGCGTCACATACTGCTGAAAGCACAATAGCGGCGCAGCGCGGTCTCGCCGCCGCGCCGCCACGCCGCCACGCCGCCACGCCGCGTCAGAATTTGAAAATTTCCCGGAACACGCCTGGGGCGATCAGCGACAGCGGGTTGACCCTCAGGCCGGGATTGTCGAAGCGTCCATACAATTGGAAAGTGATGCCCAAAAGGCCATAGACCTTGCCGCGCCCCAAAGCGAGGCCGAGAAGCGGAATCTTTGACACCAACCGATTCAGGCCGCGGCCGGGCAGAAATGTGCCCTTCACGTTCATCTGATTTTGGGAGTTGTAGACCACGCCATCAAAGGCCGCGGCGGCATCGCCACCCCACAGACGCCCACGCGAAATATTCAAGAATCCCGGCCCCTTTTCAATCGTCGCAACCAGCTGATCCACCCGTGCTCTGTCAGTATTGATTTGCTTGATCCTATTGGTGACTTCGCCGGAATTGCGAATATCCGCCGGTGCCTGGGGTTTTTTCAGGAGCTGCGCCAAACGCGGCTCGTTCAACATATCAAAATTCTCCGCGACCACCCGGCCTCTGAACACCTGAGAATTATCCCGAGTCAGATTTGCACTG
>JABSRX010000223.1 GCA_013214695.1 Rhizobiaceae bacterium
ACCGCTTCCTGAAACCATATTAGAGAAAACGAAAATCACTGGTACTGAAATTGGGGGCTAGACAGGATGAGGCGGTTTACCAGACGGCGCTGCCTGAGGGTTTCACCAACACACTGGCGCTCGGCTGTGAAGAAAGCCTGTGGCCCGAACTGTCGGCCAACTGGCTGTCGAACCTGTCGAACAAGTTGCCGTCCACGGCGATCAACTTCCAGACCACCGAACCGAACATCCTGTCCAACCTGCTGCTCAGGGGGCAATTGGACATGGCGGTTCTCTACCGGCCGATGATGCGACCGGGCTTTCAGATCGAGCACATCATGGACGATCACCTTGTGCTGGTCTCAGCCATCGAGGGTCATGATGGCGTGTTGGCGGATGATTATGTCTATGCGACCTGGGGCGAGGAGTTTGCCATTGCCCACAGCCGCTGGTTTCCCAGTCTCAAGCCGCCGAAACTGATGCTCAATCTGGGCCCGGCCATTGCCGATTATCTGATCAACAACAGGCTGACGGCTTTCATTCCCTATCGGGTGGCAGACGACTTCGTGGCCGAGGGCAAGCTGCACTTCGTCAAAGATGCCCCCGAATTTCCATATCCGTCCTATGCCGTCTGGACCCAGAACAAGCCGCAAGATCTGATCGATGCGGCGCTGACTGAGTTGCGTCATGCGGCAAGAGAAGCGCCTTGGATCAGCCTGAAATAGCCGACTGCGGCGCCCATTGAGTGAAATTTGCTGGTTTGGCAGTTCGCCAAACCATGATTTCTCGCAATCCTCCGTAACGAAAAATTATGCACGTGCCGAAATAACCAATGCTGGCGTTTTGTTTGCCGCTAGAATTGGGCGTTACTGAAACGATGGCAGATTGGGCTGAAAGACGGAGGTGGCACACATGAAAATATTGGTTGTTGATGATTCGGCCTCAACCCTGAGCATCCTGTCCCACTTCATCGAGAAGAATGACGCATTCGAAGTGCTGGGCTACACCGATCCGCTGAAAGTGGTGGCGGAACTGGATCAACTGAATTTCGATATCGCGGTGGTCGACTACATGATGCCCGGTCTCGATGGTCCCGAATTGATGGACCAGATCCGTGCCAAACCAAAATTTGCCCATGTGCCGATTCTGGTGCTGACCGCCAATACGGACCGGGAAACCCGTCTCGACTCGTTGTCCCATGGGGCGATTGATTTCATCAACAAGCCGGTCGAGCCGATCGAATTCAGCGCGCGTTTGAAGAACATTGCGCAACTGCGCGCCGCCCAGGTGTTGCTGGAAGACGAGACCCGGTTGCTCAATTCCGAAGTTGAGGCGCGGACCCGCATGCTGCTCGACAGAGAACAGGATATCCTTGACGTCGTTACCAAAACCGCTGGCTATCGCCACGGCGAAACCGGGCGTCACCCGCTGCGGGTTGGCAAATATTCTGCGGTAATTGCTGAACAATTGGGGTTGACCAATGCGTTTTGCCAGAACATTGCGGTTGCTGCGCAACTGCATGACATCGGCAAAGTTGGTGTCGACGCAGATGCAATGAACACAGCGTCGCACCAGGAAAACCACACCTCGATCGGCCATGACATTCTGGCCGATGCCAGGAACCCGATCCTGATCATGGCGGCCTCAATTGCTCGCTCCCACCATGAAGCCTGGGACGGGTCCGGCTATCCCGCTGGCGCCTCCGGCAATGAAATTCCAATCGAAGCCCGCATTGTTGCCGTCGCCGATTGTTTCGACACTTTGGCCATGGGGAGCGACGAATTCCCGGCGCTGCCGGTCGAGGCGGTTGCGCAAAAGCTGCTAGACCAATCCGCCACAGCCTTTGATCCCGATGTCATCGAAGCCATGTCCAGCGCATTGCCGAAATTGAAGCAGATCTGGATGCGTTACCAAGACGGCATGGATCTGTCGAACGCGTCCGAGACAGGCGTCACCGAAGACGCCGTCGCCTGAGGGCGCGCCGCGCGCCGCAGGATCAAAACCGCGGAACACCGGGTTCCAATCGATATCGACGCGCCAGAATGCGGTGTTTGCAGTCATGCGTGCAGCGCTGGATGTTGTTCGGGTGCAGCTGGTCCAGTTCGACGCCCAGCAGTGAAACGCTGAAGTCGTCCCGCCATTTGATTACCAGCCTGCGGCTTTCTTGCGCCGCATGCTTTGTCAGTTCCGAAAATGAAAACGGCACCCAGATGGCGTCGCCATGAGCGCCCGGCTCAAAGTCCGTGATGGTGTCATGGCCTTCACCGAGCAGGTAGATGTCTGACTGCCTGCCACCACTGACGACATCGCTGCCACGCCCACCGATGAGAACGTCATAGCCGTCTGCGCTGTTCAGGGCGCTGCCCTCATTGCCTGCGATCAAGATGTCATTGCGCCAGGAACTGGTCACCGACTTCATAGCGATGGCATTGCTGGCAAAAAAGTTGGTATTGGGATGGTTGCGGCCGCCCTTGGTGATGGCGGACCAGGCGTGTTTCGGGCGTCTGTTGCGCTGGCGCATATCGTAGTCGAGGACCATCTCGTCGATGACCACTTCGTTGGAATGGTCCAGTCCACCATGAAAATTGACGTCGCGATTGGTGTGTCGAATGTGGACCCTGTTGCCAGCCTCCATGTGCCAGGATGAAAACAGAACCGCATGTCGGGTGTTCAACAGGGTCAGATCGCTGAGCTGGCTGTCGAAGGTTTCGCGCAGTTCGATCCCGTAGCCCTCGCCGCGGATGCCCTTGTTGTGACTGCCGTCAACGCGAACGCTTTTGACCACGGGGCGCAGCGAACTGTCCAAGGCGATGCCCTTGCTGATTGTGTTGACGATGTTCACCCGTTCAACCCGCGTGTCGACAGTGCGCGTCAACCGAATGGCTGCGGCGGATGCCACATCGGGAATTGCATTGGCGAACGCGTATGGATTCGGTCGATCACCATCGAATTGGATCGACAAATCCGACACCGTGACCTGACGCACCGCGTGGATCTTGTGAACCGTGGAAATCCGCTTTGGAAACTCTGCGGGTAGGTCATTTGCCAGTTCCACCGTCAGCATGCCGCCGCGCGCGACGGAGGCGATGGCTTCGCGCAGCGGCCGACGTCGTGTCTTTTTCGCGTCCAGCCCCTGCCAGTTGTGACGCTTCAAAAAGGCGGGGGAATTGGGTCGGGACAGATAGACGACGTCGCCAGTCGCGAGACGATGCCCCGGAGCCAGCTTGAGGATAGGCGTTGACTGCGCGGCCGACTGCGTCAGACGCCCAATGCGATGCTTGTGTCCACCGATGATCTGGATGAAGTCGCCGGCGTCCTGCTCCGCCATGCGAAACAGCAGAAGGGTCTTGTCGCGGCCATGGCCAGTCAGGTTGATATGGCTGCGCGCGATGACAATCGATTGGTCAAACACATAGGTCTTCGGTGCCAGTTGAATGATTGAATGGTCAGCTGCATTGGCAATGACTTGATTCAAGTCAGCGGCCGTTGTGCCCTTGAAATGCACAATTGAACACGTTTGGCCCGCGGCAGAAGACAGCGATGCGGCAAGAACTGCGACCAAAAAGAAAAACGCCATGCCAGTCCGCCTGATCATCTTTCTTTCATCCATCGTGCTGCCAAGATTCGCCTCCATTCCTTGTTTGCAATTTAAGCGCGCAGCACAAGCCCCCACCACCGCGATGGTGAAGCGAAGTTAAACGAGCGGCCTGTTCAATCACCGCTCGCGTCGCTTGGATCAGACCCCACAGGACAGAGCTTGAGAGCCACCAAGGCTCAATTGATCGATAAATCTTATAATAACTATTGTTTAAATTCGTTTTACCGAACGAATCGAGTCTGTCAGTTTGCCGGCGTGCTTCGGGGCAGCATCGCCCTGGCAGGTCAGTTGAGTGCCCGGGAGACATCACATCTCGACGGTCTCACCTTCCTCAACTCAGGTGAGACGACCTGCCAGGGCACCAACTTTACTCAGGGGAGACAACAGATGGGTAAGCGCGATGATTTGATCCAGAAATATGCGCAGGATCTTCAACAGAAATGCAACGTCACGCCGGACATGGACCTTCTGCGGAAGGTGACCATTGGTTGCGGACCCGCCATTTACAATGACGATGCGTCGACGGTTTCCGGATCCGATCCGGACGAACTGAACACGGTCAAAAAGAACTTTCTGGTCAAGAAGCTCGGTCTGTCAGAACAGCAGGATCTCGACGGCGGCATCGCCTCGGTGATCGAGACCTATGGCCGTTCCAACCGCAACAAATACCGTGCAGTTGTCTATTACCTGCTGACCAAGCATTTCGGCAAAGAAAGCGTCTACAGCTAGGCCTTTCCCCAACTCCAATTGTGAAAATCGACCGTCCGGTGCATTTGTTGCGCGCCGGTATGGAAAGGAAAAACCATGCTCAATGAGTTCAAAAACTTCATCATGCGCGGCAATGTCATGGACCTTGCCGTTGGTGTGATCATCGGTGGCGCGTTTGCCGCCATCACCGGCTCGCTTGTCAAAGACGTGCTGATGCCAATCATCGGCGCCATTTTCGGTGGCCTCGATTTCTCCAACTATTTTGCACCGCTGGCCGCTGGTGTTGACGCCACGACGCTGGAAGCCGCCCGCGAACAGGGGGCTGTCCTGGCCTATGGTGCCTTCATCACCGCCGTCATCAACTTTCTGATCATCGGCTTCATCGTGTTCCTTATGGTGCGCGCTCTGAACCGCATGATGACGAAAAAAGAGGAGGAGCCTGCGCCGCCTCCTGGCCCGTCACCGGAGCAGGAACTGCTGACTGAAATCCGCGACGCGATTGTGAAGCAAAACGCCATGCGCTTGTGACGCACTGATAGGCTCACAAACACCCATATTCCGGCCTGTTGCTGAACCAGCCACAGGCCCCTTCAAAGCGAAAAGGAGAATCCAATGGAAGCTTTGGTTCCAATCATCATTCAGGTCGTTTCCGGCATGGT
>JABSRX010000224.1 GCA_013214695.1 Rhizobiaceae bacterium
AGTCGTGCCCGCACAGGATGATCTTCTGGTTCGGCGCCAACTGATCGATCAAAGCCTCCATGTCGGCGCCCAGATGTTTGGTGTCGTACGCTTCGCGATCGGCGGGAATCGACGTCAGGTTGTAGCCGCGCTGATCGGGCAGGGCGAAGCGGTAGCTGCCGCCGGTTATGCGTAACAGGGCTTCGGCAACAGGGGCCCAGGCGGCCCAGTATTCGGGAAAGCCGTGCAGCATCAAGACCAGCGGTTTTTGTGCATCGCCGCCGTCGCCGCTGCCGCCGCCGCGCAGTGTTTTGACGTGCAGCTTTTGGCCGTTGGCTTCGATGAACTGGCTTTCAAACGCCATCGCTGGCTCTCCTCAAAGAAACTTAAAGAAAAAAGGGGACACCGAAGCGGTGCCCCCTTGGATTTTTTGAATTGCGCGGTGCGAATTAATCCTCGATGCGCGCGATTTCCTTCCAGTTGCCGTCGGTGATCACCGAAATGATGATTTCGTCGGCGCCCTGGTGGTCGGTGGCGGAATAGTCGACATGGTTGCCGGAAATGGCATCGGCAAAGTCGAGGCTTTCCATGCCCTTCTGGAAGGTGGCTGGTGTCAGATCACGGCCGGCGGCTTCCAGTGCCTTGACCATGGTGACAGCAGCGGAGTGACCCAGCAGCGCGCCTGTGCCGGGCAGCTTTTCGCCGGTCGCGGTGGTGTATTCCTTGAAGAAGGCAGCCACTTCAGGATTGTCCATCCGCGACAGCAGATCGGCCCAGCCAGCAGCGGCATACATGCCTTCGGTGATGCCACCCGGCACTTTGGCCATGACCGAGTGGAATCCAGCTGACGAATTCATCAGCTTCATATTGGTCAGGCCAAGCTTCTTTGCGGTACCGGACACGGTGATCGCCTGACGCACGCCGAGCGCCATGGTCACCAGCTCGCAGCCGGCGCCGTTCAGTTTCTGCAGGGCGCCGACGAAGTCGGAATCGTCCGGCTTATGGGTGGTTTCAGCAGCGAAGGTCAGGCCGAGGTCTGAGGCTGCCGATGTGGTGCCCTGCTGGATTTCCTTGCCGAAGTCGGTTGGCAGATACATCGAACAGACGGTCTTGATGCCTTCGTTGTCGGCCAGATATTTCACGCCCGCACGGATCTGATCGTAGTAGGAGGCGGTGCCGGCATAGTGCAGTGGGCTGAACGGCTCGTTCATTTGACGGGCAGCGGACAGCGGCGACACGTTCGGCACGCCCTTGGCGTCCTGCAATTTGAAGGCCGCGATGTTCATCGGCGTGCCCAGCGACAACAGCATGGCGAAGACGCGGTCGCCGTTGATCAGCTTGTTCATGCCGGCAATCGCCTTGGGCATCTGGTAGGCATGGTCCTCAACGACGAAGCGGATCTGACGGCCATGTACGCCACCGGCGGCATTGACCTTGTCAAACACCATTTGGGCAGCCTTGGTGGCCGGCCCGCCGAAAGCGGCAAAAATGCCGGACAAATCGTTGTTCGAACCGATCAGCACTTCGGTGTCGGTCACGCCCTGCATCTGCGCCTGTGCGCCAGACAGAGAAGCGGCGATTGCAAATGACGATGCAGCGGCCGTGAGCCCCAGTTTCTTCAGTAGTTTCATGGTTTCCTCCCGGTTGAATCCAGTTTTAGTACATCTCGGCGATCAACGCCTTGTGTTTGTTTTCCACGAAGCCGCGTTTCAGCTTTAACGTGGGGGTGAGTTCATCATCCTCTGCGGTGAGCAGAATATCAATCAGTCTGAAATCCTTAATCTGCTCCACCCGGGCAAAGTCCTTGTTGACCTCGTCGACCTCGCCCTTGATCAGGGCCTGCACTTCCTTAGCCGCACAGAGCGACTGGAAATTGTTGAAGGGAATGCGCTTTTCCTGAGCGAATTTTTCAACATTCTCCTGGTCGATCATGATCAGGCAGGTGAGATATTTGCGCCGGTCACCAATCACCACCGCATCGGTGATGTAGGGCGAGAATTTCAGGCGGTTTTCAATCGCTGCCGGCGTGATGTTCTTGCCGCCAGCGGTGATGATAATGTCTTTCAGGCGGCCGGTGATCGTCAGGTTGCCCTGATTGTCCAATTCGCCGACATCGCCGGTGCGCAGCCAGCCGTCCTCGGTGATCGTTTCGGCGGTCTTGTCCGGCTTGTTCCAATAGCCCTGGAAGACATTCGGCGCGCGGTATTGGATTTCACCGTCAACCGCAATGCGGATTTCCGACCCGGGCACCGCCTTGCCAACCGTGCCGACCTTGTTGCTCTGATGGGTGTTGATCGAAATGATGCCGGCGCTTTCGGTCATGCCATAGCCCTCCTGCAGCGGCACGCCGATGGCGTAAAACCATTCCAGCAGTTCCGGCGAGATGGGCGCGGCGCCGGATCCACCGCGGCGCAGCCGGTCCATACCGATCATCCGGCGCAGGTTCTTCAGCACCAACTGGTCCCAGATCCAATAGCTTATCCGGTCAGACAGTGAGGGTTCGTCGCCGTCCAGAATGGCGCGGGCGCGGCGGGTGCCTGCAGCATGTGCCCGGGCAAAGGCCAGGCGCTGCATAGGTGTCGCGTCAGCCACCAGAATGGCGACGCGGGAATAGATCTTTTCCCACAAACGCGGCACAGCCACGAAGGTGTGCGGCGAGACTTCCTGAAGGTTGTCGAACACCGTTTCCGGACTTTCCGCAAAGTTCAGGGTCGAGCGCGTGGCGATCGGTGCGAAACCGGAAAAGGTCCGTTCCAGAATATGGCAGAGCGGCAGAAAGCAGATCTGTTCGTCATCGGCATAGACCGGGGCCGCCTGCAGGCCGCTGGACAGGGAGAACATGATATTGCCATGGCTGATCATCGCCCCCTTGGGCATGCCGGTGGTGCCCGATGTGTAGACCAGGATCGCCGTGTCGTCGGGCGACGACAGCGCGATCTCCTCGTCAAACCGCTGCGGATGATCGCGTTCATATTCCTTGCCCAGCCCGTACAGCTCTTCCAGGAACAGCACGTCGGGATGGGTGAAATCATGCAGTCCGTCGCGGTCCATCACGATGGTTTTGATCAAGCCCTTCATTGAGTCCTGGGTTTCCAGGAACTTGTCCAACTGCTCATCGTTTTCGACAAACAGGATCTTGCTGTCGGAATCATTGACCAGATAGTCGAGCTGGCTGGCGGAATCGGTGGTGTAAATGCCCGAACAAATGCCGCCAATGCACTGGGTCGCCAGGTCGATATAGACCCATTCCTTATTGTCTTCGGAAAGCACCGACACCACGTCGCCGCGCTTCAGGCCAAGCGACAACAGGCCAAGGCCGATATATTTTGCGTGGCGGTAAAAGTCGCTCCAGGAATGCGACAGCCAGATGCCGTATTCTTTTTCGCGGTGGGCAGTGCGTTCGCCCAGTTCTTGGCAGCGCTGCAAAAACAGTTTGGGCAGCGTGTCGCAGGTGTCGATCAGGGTGGGCAATTCGGTCAGATCGACATTGGTCGTCATGCCATTGATGCGATGCTGCTTTGGTAAGCCGGGGGATTGGTCTGTCTTGGCGTCCATGCCTATCTCCACGTCTTGCGCTGTTTCCAGCGTCGTTGACCACGTACGGCGGGGTCCTGACTGACGCCCAGATAGAATTCCTGCACGTCCTTCGATGCGGCCAGAGTTGCCGCATCATCCGCCATCACAATTCTCCCCAATTCCATCACATAGCCATAGTCGGCAATCGACAGGGCCACGGCCGCATTCTGCTCAACCAGCATCATGGTGACTTTCTGCTCGCGGTTAAGCCGTTGGATGATGGCAAAGATTTCCTCGGTTAGCAAAGGCGACAGGCCAAGGCTCGGTTCGTCGAGCAGCATCAGGTCGGGTCGGGCCATCAGGCCCCGGCCAATCGCCAGCATCTGCTGCTGACCGCCCGACAGGGTGCCGGCGTCCTGATCAGCGCGTTCCCGCAGGATCGGAAAGTAGGAATAGACCATCTCCAGATCTTCGGCGATCTGCGCCTTGTCGTTGCGGGTATAGGCGCCCATGGCGATGTTCTGTGCAACGGTGAGCAGCGGGAAGATTTCGCGCCCCTCCGGCACATGCACCATGCCCTTTTGCACCACCCGGTCCGGGTCGCTGCCCTGAATTTCCACACCGTTGAGGCGCACAGTTCCCTTTTCCGGGTCCATGACACCGGAAATGGTCTTCAACAGCGTTGTCTTGCCGGCCCCATTGGCGCCGAGCACCGTGACGATCTGGCCTTTTTGAACCTTCAGCGAGGCACCGCGAATGGCCATGATCGGCCCGTAATAGGATTCGACATTGTCGATTTGCAGGACCGGTTCGGCGGAGTCCATCACGAGGCCTCCTTGGATTTGTTGTCGACCTTCTGAATGCCCGACGTGCCGAGATAGGCTTCGATGACCGCCGGGTCTTGCTGCACCTCGCTGGGGGTGCCGGTGGCCAGTTCGCGGCCCTCCGACAGGGCCATCACCCGGTCCGATACGGCGGAGACCAGCCCCATATCATGCTCCACCATCAGCACGGTGATGCCCATCTGCTTCTGGATGTCCTCAATCCAGAACGCCATGTCCTGGGTTTCTTCCACCGACAGGCCGGAGGCAGGTTCATCGAGCAGCAGCAGCTTTGGTTCGGTCGCCAGCGCACGCCCCAGCTCAACCACCTTGCGCACCCCATAGGGCAGGCCGGCAATCATCTTTTCGCGATAGGCCTGCAGGTCGAGAAAATCGATCACCTGTTCCACCGCATCGCGATGCTGGCGCTCCTCCTCGCGGGTCGCCGGGGTGAACAACAGTTGCGAAACAATATTGGCGCGGCGGTGCCGGTGGCGGCCGACCAACAAGTTCTGCAGGACCGTGGCGTGTTCGAA
>JABSRX010000225.1 GCA_013214695.1 Rhizobiaceae bacterium
GGCGTGTAAAACCAGCTTTTGCAGGTCCGATGCTGACAGAATTTGGTTTTCCACCACTTGTTTTGGCGGGAAATGTTCTTTTAATGTTCTTGTAATGTTCTACATGGTGAGCGATTCAATAGCAAGGCTGCGACAACGCGCACCATTGGCTTCCTGTGAATTCGCACTTGTGGTCTGGACTCGGCCCCCAGCAAGGCCACATATGAAGTTAATCTCGCAGGCGAGCATAAAAAGCGTTGGATCATGGCACCGGTTTCAAAGAATTCCTCCCAAATGCAGGATGACAAGGTCATCTCGGTTCGGGGTGCGCGCGAACACAATTTGAAGAATGTCGATATCGACCTGCCCCGTGACAGCCTGATCGTCATGACCGGCCTGTCCGGTTCCGGCAAATCTTCGCTCGCTTTCGACACGATCTACGCCGAAGGCCAGCGACGCTATGTCGAGAGCCTGTCAGCCTATGCGCGGCAGTTCCTGGAAATGATGCAGAAGCCGGATGTTGATCAGATCGATGGTCTTTCGCCAGCCATCTCCATCGAGCAGAAGACGACATCGAAGAACCCGCGTTCAACCGTCGGGACCGTCACCGAGATTTACGACTATATGCGGCTGCTGTTTGCTCGTGTCGGCGTGCCCTACTCGCCGGCAACAGGCAAGCCGATTGAAAGCCAGACGGTCAGCCAGATGGTCGACCGGGTGATGGATCTGGAAGAAGGTTCGCGTCTGTATCTGCTGGCGCCCATCGTTCAAGGCCGCAAGGGTGAATACAAGAAGGAATTCGCCGAGCTGATGAAGAAAGGCTTCCAGCGGGTGAAGGTCAATGGCGAATTTTACGAAATCGCCGATGTGCCGGCGCTGGACAAGAAATTCAAGCACGACATCGACGTGGTCGTCGACCGTGTGGTGGTGCGTGAAGATATGGGAACAAGGCTGGCCGATTCGCTGGAGACCGCGCTGCGGCTGACCGACGGCATGGCGATTGCCGAAATGGCCGATAAACCCCTGCCGGAAGCGGAAACCGCCGCCGGTGGTGCCAAGAACAAGTCAAAGAACGAGACGCATGAGCGTCTGATCTTTTCGGAGAAGTTCGCCTGCCCGGTTTCCGGCTTCACCATTCCGGAGATCGAGCCGCGCCTGTTTTCGTTCAACAACCCATTTGGCGCCTGCCCAAGCTGTGACGGATTGGGCACCCAGCAGAAGATAGACGAGAACCTTGTCGTGCCGGATACCACCTTGGCGCTGAACAAGGGAGCGATTGCGCCCTGGTCGAAGTCCAACAACCCGTCGCCCTATTATGCACAGACCCTGGAAGCGCTTGGGCGGGCCTACAAGTTCAAGATATCCGATAAGTGGGAAGACCTTTCCGCCGATGCTCAGACCGCAGTGCTCTACGGCACCGGCAAGAAGTCGATTGAATTCAAATATGACGACGGCCTGCGCACCTACAAGACCAACAAGCCGTTTGAAGGGGTGATCGGCAATCTGGAACGCCGCTGGCGGGAAACCGACTCCTCTTGGATGCGCGAAGAGATCGAAAAATTCATGTCGCGCATGCCCTGCCTGGCCTGCAATGGCTACCGCTTGAAGCCCGAGGCGATGGCGGTGAAGCTCGACAAGAAGCATATCAGTGAAGTCGCCGAGATGTCGATCAAGCAGGCCAATGTCTGGTTTGCCGACCTGCCGGATCTGCTGAATGAAAAGCAGAATGAAATTGCGGTGCGCATTCTCAAGGAAATCCGCGAGAGACTGCAGTTCCTCAACGATGTCGGGCTCGACTATCTGACCCTGTCCCGCAGTTCGGGCACCCTGTCGGGTGGCGAAAGCCAGCGTATTCGACTGGCCTCGCAGATCGGCTCCGGCCTGACCGGGGTGCTTTATGTTCTCGACGAGCCGTCCATCGGCTTGCACCAGCGCGACAATGCCCGCTTGCTGGAGACGCTGCAGCACTTGCGTAATCTCGGCAATACGGTGGTTGTCGTCGAACACGACGAAGACG
Organism: Rhizobiaceae bacterium; assembly: GCA_013214695.1. GTDB lineage: Bacteria > Pseudomonadota > Alphaproteobacteria > Rhizobiales > Rhizobiaceae > Pseudahrensia. The sequence continues at coordinate 1,997 of JABSRX010000225.1, forward strand.
CGATTTTGACCGCTGACCACGTGGTTGATATCGGCCCTCGGGCCGGCATTCACGGCGGCCAGATCATCGCTGAGGGCACTCCTGAAGACATCATGGCGTGTGAGGAATCGCTGACCGGTAAATACCTATCCGGAAAGCTGGCCGTGGAAACGCCGGAAACCCGCCGCAAGATCAACAAGCAGCGTAAAATCAAGGTTGTTGGCGCCAAAGGCAACAACCTGAAGAATGTGGATGGTGAGATCCCACTCGGCACGTTCACAGCAGTGACCGGTGTGTCGGGCGGCGGCAAGTCGACCTTCCTGATTGAGACGCTCTACAAGGCGGCTTCACGGCACATCAACAAGAACCGCAACGTCCCTGCCCCGCATGAGCGCATTGAGGGTCTGGAACATCTTGACAAGATCATCGACATCGATCAGTCGCCGATCGGCCGCACACCGCGCTCCAATCCGGCGACTTATACCGGTGCCTTTACCCCGATCCGCGAATGGTTTGCCGGCCTGCCGGAAGCGAAAGCCCGCGGCTACAATCCCGGGCGCTTCTCATTCAACGTCAAGGGCGGGCGCTGCGAGGCCTGTCAGGGCGACGGGGTGATCAAGATCGAGATGCATTTCCTGCCCGACGTCTATGTCACTTGTGACGTCTGCCAGGGCAAACGCTACAACCGCGAAACGCTGGAAGTGCAGTTCAAGGGCAAGTCGATTGCCGATGTGCTGGACATGACGGTTGAAGAAGGCTGCGAATTCTTTGCCGCCGTCCCGTCAGTGCGCGACAAAATGGAAACCCTGCGTCGGGTTGGCCTCGACTACATCAAGATCGGCCAACAGGCGACGACACTATCGGGCGGTGAAGCCCAAAGGGTCAAATTATCGAAAGAACTTTCCAAGCGTGCCACTGGGCGAACCTTGTACATTCTCGACGAGCCGACCACCGGCCTGCATTTCCATGATGTGGCCAAGCTGCTTGAAGTGCTGCACGAGCTTGTCGATTCCGGCAATACGGTCGCCGTCATCGAGCACAATCTGGAAGTGATCAAGACGGCAGACTGGGTTTTGGACCTCGGCCCCGAGGGCGGTGACGGCGGCGGAGAGCTCGTCGCAGCCGGTCGTCCAGAGGATATCGTCAAGGTTGAGCGGTCCTACACCGGGCAATTCCTAAAAACTCCTCTGGAGCGCCATCCAGGCGATAAATCCGGCTCGCTTGAAGCAGCGGAATAGTTAACAAAAACGTAACGATCCTAGCGCCTTAAGCCATTCACATGTGTGACTGAATCGTGACGGTGCCGTGCAATTTTTGCATGGCACATTTGCATGCTTTGCGCTCGTAAAAATCCGCCAAAGTTCTATTTGTCAGTCAACGGAACACAACAACGTTTNGATCAACCGGTCGGTCAGNAAGCACCGACAACCTTTTTGAGGAATAACATTATGGACATTCTTGGCAATATCCGCACTTGGAACCGCGTTCGTCAGACACGCAATGAACTGAGCAGCCTGTCCAACCGTGAGTTGGACGATCTTGGGATCACTCGCGGTGATATTCCATATATCGCTCAGCGCGCTGCTGGCAAAAAATAACTCCTTTCAGGCCGGTCACTCCTCCTCCCAATCGACCGGCTGAATAAGTTCAGCTCTCCTCCTCCCCTAAAAGCTGAACTGATCATAGAACGTCCGCTGCACCTCCTCCCGCAGCGGGCGTTTTATTTTGTCCAGGATTAAGTGAGTCGACGAACGACGGTATCGAATTCTTAGTTCTGATAGTGCTCCGCGCCATTGCGCAGCTTGTACCAGGTCGACAGCAAGAACACTTCCGGCAGACCGCCATTCGGCGTCTTCCAGCTGTCCACGGCCCAATCCACCCCTTGATTGTCACGCATACGCGCTGACTTGTGGGGATAGCGACCATCAAACATCAAGCCTCGTTCAGCAAAACGTTTGATCGGCTTGTGATGGCGCAACAGCCCGCGGGCATGAAGATATTTCAGATAAGCGATGGTGTTGCGCGATTCATCGACACAATCCATCTGGCCGCGGATGCCGCGGTGTCTCTGATAGGAAAATTCCACGTCTGTCTGATACCGCAGCGACTTCTGCGCCTGTCGTTCCATATAGGCAATCGCCTGTCGCAGGGCTGCCCGTTCCGCGGCCGCGGATTCGCGCCCCGGCTCCATGATCTTCTCAAGTTCGGCAGGGACTTCGTCTGCAAATGTCAGCTTGTCCTCAATAATGCAGCCGTAGCCGGAGCAAACGGTGAGCACATTGGATGGGGCGGCATAGGCAGAGGATTCAACCGTTCCGCCGTCCAAAGCCGTGCTGGAACATCCTGCCAGTACCGCGCACAGGGCCACCACCGCCGATACCGGGGCGAGCGTGCCGGACCGTTGACTGGAATGAGATTTCGCTGCCATTTTCGCTCTTTGCTCCCACAGGACGCCCAATCTATGCCACATCCGATCGGCGCATGGCACAAGCCAATCCTCACTTTGTGGTGAAGAT
>JABSRX010000226.1 GCA_013214695.1 Rhizobiaceae bacterium
GAAAAGCTGGGCGGAAGTGGCCGACCTGCCGCAGGGCACGACCGCGCTGGCGGTGCTCGGCGTGGAAGCCGGATTTGAAGACGATGAATTTGCCGTCATTGGCGAGCAGGACTTTCTCGGCGACCGTTTGGTCAAACGCCGTCGCGGTGCCAAGAAAGGGTCGGACTTCCTGTCGGAAGTGTCAGCGCTTTCGGCCGGCGATATTGTTGTCCATGTCGATCACGGTATTGGCCGCTTCCACGGCCTGGTGACCATCGAAGCGGCAGGCGCGCCGCATGACTGCCTGGAATTGCGCTATCACAACGATGACAAGCTGTTCCTACCGGTTGAAAACATCGAACTGCTGTCGCGTTATGGCAACAGCGACACAGAGGTCATGCTGGACCGCCTCGGCGGTGCCAACTGGCAGGCACGCAAGTCGAAGCTGAAAAAGCGCATTCTGGAAATGGCCGGACAGTTGATCGCCATTGCCGCGGCGCGCGAATTGAAGCGGGCTGATCCGATTTCACTGCCCGACGGCGTCTATGATGAGTTTGCAGCGAAGTTTCCCTATGAGGAGACGGAGGATCAGATCAACGCCATTGAGGCGGTGTTTGATGACCTGTCATCCGGGCGGCCAATGGATCGCCTGGTCTGCGGCGATGTGGGTTTCGGCAAGACAGAGGTTGCCCTGCGCGCCGCCTATCTGACCGCCATGTCGGGCAAACAGGTGGCGGTAGTTGTGCCGACGACGTTGCTGTCGCGGCAGCACTACAAGACCTTCTCAGAGCGGTTTCATGGTCTGCCGGTCAATGTCGCGCAAGCGTCCCGATTGGTTAGCTCCAAGGCCCTGGCCGACGCAAAAAAGGGGGTCAAAGATGGCTCTGTCGACATCGTCGTCGGCACCCATGCGCTGCTTGGGCAATCGGTCGATTTCAAGCGGTTGGGCCTGCTGATCATCGACGAAGAGCAGCGGTTTGGCGTCAAGCACAAGGAACGTTTGAAGGAACTGCGTGCTGATGTGCATGTGCTGACGCTTTCTGCGACACCTATTCCGCGGACCCTGCAGATGGCGCTGACCGGGGTGCGCGAACTCAGCCTGATCACCACCGCACCGGTTGACCGCATGGCGGTGCGCACGTTCATCACCCCATTTGACGGCGTCGTGGTGCGCGAAGCCTTGCTGCGAGAGCGCTATCGCGGTGGCCAGAGCTTTTACGTGTGCCCACGCCTGTCGGATATTCGCGGCCGCAAGGAATGGCTGGATGAGCACGTACCGGAGCTGAAGGTTGCGGTTGCCCATGGCCAAATGCCGCCGGGCGAGTTGGAAGACGTCATGAACGCCTTCTATGAGGGCAGCTATGACGTGCTGCTTTCCACGACAATCGTTGAATCCGGTCTCGATATTCCCACCGCCAATACGATGATCGTACATCGGGCCGATATGTTCGGCCTGGCGCAGCTGTATCAGATGCGCGGCCGCGTCGGGCGGTCGAAAACGCGCGCTTATGCGCTGATGACCCTGCCACCAAATAAGGTGCTGACGCCGACGGCCGAGCGACGCCTGAAAGTCTTGCAGTCGCTCGACACGTTGGGGGCTGGTTTCCAGCTGGCGAGCCACGATCTGGATATCCGTGGGGCCGGCAACATCTTGGGCGACGAACAGTCCGGCCATGTCCGTGAAGTGGGGTTTGAACTCTATCAGCAGATGTTGGAAGAGGCCGTTGCTGAGCTCAAAGAGGGTGGCGACGGCGTCGAAATGGACGGCAAGTGGTCGCCACAGATCACCGTGGGCGCCACCGTCATGATCCCCGAACACTATGTGCCGGACCTGACCTTGCGCATGAGCCTGTATCGCCGTCTAGCGGAACTGGATACGGCAGAAGACATCGATGCTTTTGGAGCTGAACTGATCGATCGGTTTGGTCCGTTGCCCGAAGAGGTCGATCATCTGTTGAAAGTGGTGTTTGTGAAGTCGCTTTGCCGCCGCGCCAATATCGAAAAGCTTGATGCAGGCCCCAAAGGTGTGGTTGTTCATTTCCGCAACAAGGAATTTGCCAATCCGGCATCGCTGATCAGCTGGATCGGCGAGCAAGGCAGTCTGGCAAAGATCCGTCCGGATCAGTCGATCGTGTTGTCGCGCGACTATCCAACGGCTGACAAACGGCTCAGAGGTGCAGCGGTGATTACCACCCAACTGGCGAAAATGGTGGCGTGATGGAAAAGTTTGAAATTCGGGACGATCGGTTTTTTGAGGTCATCGATCCGGCAGCGGAGCTCGAGGTACTGGCCGATGGGTTCATCTTCACCGAAGGGCCGATCTGGCACCCTGAAGAACATTGGATTGTCTTTTCCGACATCATCTCCAGCGTTCAGTATCGCTGGTCGGAAACCGATGGGCTGAGCGTCTTTCGCCGGCCGTCCAACATGTCAAACGGCAATTTCTTCGATGGTGAGGGCAGGGTGGTTTCCTGCGAACATGCCTCGTCGCGCTTGGTCCGCCACGATCACGACGGCCGTGTCGTGACGACGCTTGCCAGCCATTATGACGGCAAGGAGTTGAACAGCCCCAACGACGTGGTGGTCGACACCAAGGGACGCATCTGGTTCACCGATCCCTCCTTTGGGCGCATCCGCGACGATGTGGGCGTTCCGCGCGATTGCCAGCTCGACTTTCAGGGCGTCTACCGCCTTGACCCGGACGGGTCACTGACCTGTGTGGTGGATGACTTCAAGCAACCCAATGGCCTGTGCCTGTCGCGGGACGAAAGCCAGCTCTTCGTCAATGACAGCGCCGATCCATGCATCCGACGTTTCGATATTGACGATAATGGCAACCTGTCGAATGACACGCTCTGGGCGCGGGTCGAGGGGGAACAGGAAGGACGCAAATGGGTGCCGGACGGCATGAAGGTCGCCAATACCGATCACATCTTCTGCAACGGGCCCAACGGGGTGCACCTGTTCACCAGCACGGGCGACTGTCTCGGCGTCATCAACTTCCCGGAAAAGTCGACCAATTTCTGTTTCGGCGGGCCGCAGCTCGACAAACTGTTTGTCACCGCCTCGTCGCGTTTATATTGCATTCAAACCAAAATTGATGGCCCGGCGATGATACCGGGCTTTAAATCGGTTTAAATTTTCTTCTGACTGGCCTATAGAGCCTCAAAACAACCAACGGAGCCCTTTCCCATGACAACCATCGTCGACATCCATGCCCGCGAAATTCTCGACAGCCGCGGCAATCCAACCGTTGAGGTGGATGTTTTGTTAGAGGACGGTTCCTTTGGTCGTGCGGCGGTGCCATCCGGCGCTTCGACCGGTGCGCATGAAGCGGTCGAACTGCGCGACGGTGGTGGGCGCTATCTCGGCAAAGGCGTGACCAAGGCGGTTGAAGGGGTGAATGGCGATATCTATGACGCCATTTGCGGCATGGAGGCTGAAAACCAGCTGGCCATCGACAAGGCGATGATCGATCTCGACGGCACCGCCAACAAGTCGAAATACGGCGCCAATGCCATTTTGGGCGTCTCTCTGGCCACTGCCAAGGCCGCTGCAGAAGCTGCGGGCGCACCGCTTTACCGCTATCTCGGCGGCCCTTCCGCCCATGTTCTTCCGGTTCCAATGATGAACATCATCAATGGCGGTGAACATGCCGACAACCCGATCGACTTCCAGGAATTCATGATTATGCCTGTGGGTGCGGAGACCTTCCGCGAGAGCCTGCGCATGGGCGCCGAAGTCTTCCACACCTTGAAAAAGGGCCTGCATGCGGCCGGCCACAACACCAATGTGGGCGACGAGGGCGGATTTGCCCCAAATATCGGCAGTGCACCTGAGGCACTGGATTTCGTCATGCAATCGATCGAAAAGGCAGGCTTCAAGCCCGGCGAAGACATCTACCTGGCTCTCGATACGGCTTCCACCGAATTCTACGAAGGCGGCAATTACGAGTTGAAAGGCGAGGGGCGTACGCTCGACAGCGAAGGCATGGCTTCCTATCTGGCCGAACTGGCCGCCAAATATCCGATCATCTCCATCGAAGACGGCATGGCCGAAGATGACTGGGACGGCTGGAAATCCCTGACCGCCAAGGCAGGGAACAGCTGCCAGCTTGTCGGCGATGATCTGTTCGTCACCAACACGACCCGTCTGAAGGATGGTATCGCCATGGGCGTTGCCAACTCCATTCTGGTCAAGGTCAATCAGATTGGCTCGCTGAGCGAGACATTCGACGCTGTTGAGACCGCCCACCGCGCCGGCTACACATCGGTCATGTCGCACCGTTCCGGTGAGACCGAGGACAACACGATTGCTGATCTCGCGGTAGCGACCAATTGCGGTCAGATCAAAACCGGTTCCCTGTCGCGCTCCGACCGTCTGGCAAAGTACAATCAGTTGCTGCGCATCGAAGAGGAACTGGGCGGACAGGCCGAATACGCCGGTCGTTCGGTTTTGCGCTAACGGTCCATTAACTGCGAATCTGCCATGGTCCCGCCATGGTACTTCGCATCCGCAAGAAACGATCCCTGTCGCGCTTCATAGCGCCGGTGGCGACCCTCGTCATTTTGGGATATTTCGGCTTTCATGCCTTCAATGGCCAGTATGGCATTCGTGCCAACCTGGCCATGCAAAAGCGCATGGTCGAGCTTCAGACCCAGTTGGCCGACCTCAGCAAACGGCGTGAGACGCTGGAAGCGCGGGTGGCACTTTTGCGCGACGGATCGATGGAAAAGGACATGGTGGATCAGCATGTGCGTTCGCAGCTGAATATGGTGCGCGACGACGAAGTTGTGATGTTTCTTCCACAAACGTGAATTAACTCAAATCAAGTTATCCTTGCTTTATTCCAAAT
>JABSRX010000227.1 GCA_013214695.1 Rhizobiaceae bacterium
CCCGTCGATCGACGCGGCCACACGCGCACGGATCGGGGAAACCTGCGCCAAGGCCGTGGCCGATCTGGGCTACGAGGGCGCGGGCACGATCGAGTTCCTTTACGAGGACGGCGAGTTCTACTTCATCGAGATGAACACCCGTCTGCAGGTGGAGCATCCGGTCACCGAGATGATCACCCGCATCGATCTGGTCAACGAGCAGCTGCGCGTTGCGTCCGGTCAGGGCATGTCGTTCAAACAGGAAGATGTGCGCTTCCAGGGCCATGCCATCGAATGCCGCATCAATGCAGAGAATGCCCGTACATTCGTGCCATCGCCGGGTGAAATCACCTATTACCACCCGCCAGGTGGTCTTGGTGTGCGTGTCGATTCCGGCGTCTTCACCGGCTACAAGGTGCCGCCTTACTATGACAGCTTGATCGGCAAGCTGATTGTGGTTGGCCGCAACCGCGCCGAGTGTCTGAACCGGCTGCGCCGTTCGCTGGACGAATTCGTTGTGGGGGGCATTCAGACCACCCTGCCCTTGTTCCAGGACCTGGTGCGCAACGAAGACGTGATTGCTGGCGATTACGACATCCACTGGCTGGAAAACTATCTGGCCAAAATGGGATAGCAGGATGTCAGGCGTCTACGACCTGATGATGGAAATCACGCCTGAAGTTCTGCTGAAGGCGTATTCCTGCGGCATATTCCCGATGGCGGAAGGCACCGACGACCCCGGCTTGTTCTGGGTCGAGCCGGAACTGCGCGGCATTATCCCGCTCGACCAGTTCCATGTGCCGCGGCGCCTGGCCCGGACCATCCGTCAAAAGCCTTATGCTGTGCGCATCGACACGGCTTTCGTCGACGTCATGCGCCTGTGCGCCGAAGCTACTGACGACCGGCCCCAGACCTGGATCAACAAGCGCATCACCCAGCTCTACACCGAACTGCACAAGCAGGGTCACTGCCACAGCGTTGAATGCTGGCAGGAGGACGAACTGGTTGGCGGTCTGTATGGCGTGCGGCTGGGCGGTGCGTTTTTCGGCGAAAGCATGTTTTCGCGGGCCCGCGATGCCTCAAAAATCGCCCTGGTGCATCTGGTGGAAAGACTGAAGGCCGGTGGTTTTCAGCTGCTGGACACCCAGTTCAACACCGAACATCTGAGCCAATTTGGAACCATCGAAATTCCAAAGCGCAATTACGCCTTCCTGCTGGAAGACGCGATTTCGGTCGAGGCGGATTTCTTCGCCATCGATCAAGACTAAATCAATTGCTGATGGAAGAGGTCGATTGAGCAGCGTCGCCGTCGGCGGGCGCTGCCGGGGCAGACGTGGCCGATGGCGGAGGTGGTGGCACATCGGATGTCTGCTTGCAGGTGACCAGCCAGACGTCATTGATGGGATGTTCAATCGCGTTCAGTCCGGGGCTTTCAGCAAACATCCATCCGGTAAAGATCCGGCGGATGCGCCGATCCAAGGTGATCTCGTCCACCTCCAGGAAAGATGTCGTCTTCGGCTCTTCGGTGGCCGGGCGCGAATAGCAGACCCGCGGTGTGATCTCGAGCTGACCGAATTTGACGGTCTCGTCGATATAGACATCAAAGGTGTGGGTTTCGCCGGTGATCTTGTCGATGCCTGAGAACACGGCCACCCGGTTCTCAATGCGCGCCGCCTGCGCTGCCGATGCAACCAAAGACAGGCCGATCAGCGCGGTTGCGCAACGCACTAAAGAGTTTCGAGTAAGCGAATGGATTTGTCTTGGCATCATCTGACAGAATCGACTTGAGGTGCGATGTACTTACACCAAAATTGTGGCGAATGTAGCGAAAACTCTGCCAATTGAGCGATTGATGACAGGTTGTTCTTGCTAGTCGAGAACGGCACGAAATCGTAGCCGGACATAGTCGGCGATCCATTGTCCCTGATGGTCGCACATGGCCGGCCGCAGCGCCTGCTCAACCTTGTCCAGGGCTTCGTCACTGCGCGTACCAAACTGGTCAAAAAACGGTGTGCGCATCACCTTCAGCCAGGACCGCATGCCTGTCGGCAACGGTGTTGGGCGATAGAACGTGGTAATCTCCTCGACCTGAAATCCATCGCCCTCAAGCATGGCACGGTATTGATCAACCGTTGGAAAAAACCATGGCGAGGCCAGCGACGTGTCGCCCCCCATTTCCGCCCCGACCGCCTGCATGGCGGTGACGATGGCTGCAACATTGCCGAAGCCACCAAATTCCGCAACAAAGCGACCGCCCGGTTTCAGCGAACGGCGCACACCGGCAATGACCTTGTGCGGTTCCAGCATCCAATGCATAGCAGCGTTGGAAAAGACCGCGTCAAACTCCGCATCAAACGGCAGGTCGTGGGCGTCAACGACACGGGCATCAAGGCCCTGCGCCTTGGCGGTTTCAATAAAGCTCTCGCTGGCATCAACGCCGACCACATGCGCACCGGCTTCGGCGATTTCCTTCGTCAGCACACCGTCGCCACAGCCAAGATCAAGGATCCGCTCGTCTGTCTTGGGTTCCAGCCACGACAAAACGTCCGACCCGTAGGTCGAAACAAAGCCGGTATCACGTTGGTAGGATGTGCTGTCCCAGGTCTGCCGCGTGGACAAACTTACGGGTTCCAGGCTTCGTAGTCGCCGGTCACTTCAGGACGCTTCTCCTGGCTGGCCACAGACCCCTTGGGCCGATAGGCATTGGCCGTGCCGGTCTGGTTTTCCTGATGCGGCAACTGCCAGTCGCGCGCCTGATAATTTTCCTCAGATGGCGCAACATCGACGCGGCCATGGATCCAGCCGTGCCAACCGGAGGGAATCTGGCTCGGCTCAGCCTGATCTGCATAGATCACCCAGCGGCGGTTGTCCTTGCTGCGGTAATAGACATTGCCGTACTCGTCTTCACCGACGCGCTCACCTTTGCGCCACGTGAAAAAGCGGGTGCCCAGTGTCTGGCCATTCCACCATGTAAAAAACTGCAAAAGAAAATTCTTCATCTTCACACCTGCAAGGGACCCGCCAAGTCGACCGGATCGAAGTTTGTGCTGCTCCCTTTTGGTCTGATTTGGTCGACAAGTCTAGAGCCAGTCTTGTTCTTATTGAATCATTCTGTTTGTGCCCCGAAGGGTCGATCGGCAAGGCGCCTGTCGTAGCGCGTATCGGTGATACGGGCAAGGCAGGCAACGTGGCCGACGGCCCTTCGCGGCCCAAACCCTGCGGGCCGGGCCTTTTTGCGCCATCATCATCGCCGGATCGCTTGCAAGTCCGTCCAGGACGAGCTTCGCAATCCTGCGCGATGCTGACGCAAAAATGCTCCGGCAGAATGCTTCAATAAGAAAAAGACTGGCTCTAGCCCTTGTTGGGCCTGATATGGTTAGCCGGTAAGCTTAACCCCAACTGGCTTGGCCTTAACCATTAAGCATTTGTTCATAGTGTGGGATTGTTGGCCCGAAGACCGAATTATCGTGTTCAGGGTTGGAAAAATGATCAATATGCGGACTCTCATTGTGAGCGGCACGGCGTTTATCGTCATGGCTGCCACCCATACCAGCGCTGCATTTGCCTGGGAAACTCAACATCGCAGCCACGCGCCGGCCAAACCGGTCGCCTGTTACAAGAAAGTGCATCAGCCAGCCCAGTATAAATGGGTGAAACGGCGCGTTCTGGTGCAGCCGGCATCGCATCATGTCGAAGTGATTCCTGCCCGCTACGCTTATAAAAAGCGCAAGGTGCAGATCAGCGAACGCCAGATCAGCTATCACGAGATTCCAGCCAAATATAAGACCAAGGTGCGCCGCGTCATGGTCCAGCCGGAAACCGTCAGCTACCACGAGAAGCCGGCAAAATATAAGATCAAGAAGCGCAAGGTGCTGGTCTCGCGGGCGCATCGCGTCGCCCACACGATCCCCGCCAAGTACAAGCTGGTCCACAAGAAGGTGATGGTATCCCCTGCCCGCACCGGCTGGACAATCAAGCATGACAAATGGGGCAAGCCGGTTCATTGTCAGGTTGAGTATCCGGCCGTCTACAAGACTGTCGCGCACAAGAAACTGGTTCGCAAGGCACGCACCAAATACCACAAGATCCCGGCACAGTATCGCTATGTGCAGGAAAAGGTTCTGGTCCGTCACGCCAAGCGCAAGAAGATCGTCCATCCGGCACGCTACAAGCATGTGGAAGAGCGGGTTCTGGTGCGTCCAGCCAAGCACAAAAAGATCGTGCATCCGGCCCGTTACAAGTGGGTGAAGGAGAAGGTGCTGGTGCAGAAGGCACGCAAAGTGGTTCACCGCCAGCCCGCCGTCTACAAGACGGTGAAGGAAAAGGTTCTGGTCAGCCACGGCAAATCCGGCTGGATGCGCGTCAGCGCCCCGGACGGTGGTTGCTAAGGCGCCCATCAGGGAAATTTGGAAAGGCCGGGCTGCAAAGTCCGGCCTTTTTCATGTGAGGCCGGTTTTCCTGTCGCACCGAATAAATTAGGGTCATTCAACCATCCCTCCTGGCGCCGACGATTTCAGCTTGAAAGCCCCGCTCGACAATATTGCAGCCCTGGCAAAGAGCCATCCCGGCAACATCGCCATGGCGTGCTTTGACGCGGACGCGTTTGAGCAACTGTCGCCCGAATTGCAGGACCGGCTGCTGGCCTGCATCAATTCCGGCATTGAAAATCCAGATAGCGATGTTGGATGCTACGCCTGTCAGGCGGCAGACTATGACGATCTGAACGCGTTCTTCTCCAAGGTCATCTGTCGGCACCACGGCATCGAGCCAAGCCAAAACCATGTCAGCGACTGGGGAACCGCCGACGACGACCCGCTTCATCTGACAGACTTTGCCTTGGGGCCTC
>JABSRX010000023.1:0-5773 GCA_013214695.1 Rhizobiaceae bacterium
TCACATGGGTGACGAAGAAGGGATTTACGTGAATGTGGTAGGCGTGAACGCCACCTGTATTGTTGAAGATCGTCCATTCTTCTTCCGCGCCCAATGGAATTGTGTGCTTCACTTCGCCAGTGAATTTTTCACCATCAACACCGAATTGGGGGGAAAAGGTCAGTTCCCTTTTGGATTCAGAATGGCCGATCGGACGCAGGCCGGGACCGGGCAAAGAATCGTCGTCCGACCAGAGCGCTTCAACAGGATCCCCTACAATGTCGATCTGCAGGTTACTCGATATGGAACCGCTCAACTCCAATAGTTCCTTCACGCTGCGGAAAACCGGCAGGGAAAAGCTGCGTTCTTCGGCATCTACCGGCACCCGCACGATGAAATCCGTGCGATTGCCAGGAGCCAAAGCGGCCGGGTTGAACCACGGTTCCTCATCATTGTCCTGGTCAACGGCAACCCGCCGTTCGAGAGTGAGACCATCAAACGCAATCTGGTAAATCTCCAGGCCAGGAACATTTGTGCGTATATAGGCATACGAATTGCCCGCTGCCTGTGCATTGATGATGCGCCAGCGCTGTACGGCACCGGGACGCATCTGAATGACTGGGTCAAACTCGCCTCCCCCGCCCGGATCGACCAGCAACAGACCCCTGTTCATGATCATCAGAATCTTTTCTTCCGCCTGTTCGATATAGGGCGGCATTTCACCAGATCGGTCCCGGATGATCAGCGGCCCGGCCAAACCATCCCCAACCTGCTGAAATGTCGATCCGTGCTTGTGGGCATGGTACCAAAACGTGCCAGTTGGATGATCGGATCTGGTTTCAAAGCGGAACGTATTTTCGCCCCATCGAAAGTTCTTCTTGACGTCGACGCCGCATACTTCGGCACATGGAACATACTGATCGCGCGGCACGACACTGACAAATACATTGTCGGCATCAAATTTGCCGGAGGCATCCGTGGTCGGGGAGACATGAAGACCGTGGGTATGCAAGTTGGTCGTGTTGCGGCCATGAAACGCATTGGGATTATCGGTGCAATCATCATGCAGCGCTGACAATTCGTTGATCAACTGCACGTCGAGCGTGTCGCCAGCATCGATATAGATGGTCGGGCCGCAAGGCAGTCCGTTGTAGGTGGCCGAACCGTCTTTCTCTTTCACGGTCAGGTCGATCTCAACCCGTTTTGACGAAGCCGCGAAAGCTACTTGACCGGTGCCCATCATAAGGGGTGCAGTTGACGTCAGCGCGGTCGCCTGGGCCAAAAACTGACGGCGTGAGAGAAGTGTTTTCATTGAGCGATGTATCGACAACTATCAGCGATGGACCGTTAGTAACCAGCCTAGCCCAATTTGCTGCTCAAATAAGATCATTACGAAAAGATAATTTCAGAATTGGATGCCCCTCAACTGCACTCGCCATTTCCTGCCCCACCATCGAAGAACGACACCGTCGCTTTGGGCTGGCCCTAACGGTTGGCTTTGGCGATCTCGGCGAAAAGATCGTAGCCCAACTGGTGCAAAAGATGCGGAATGTCCAGCATGCACCAGTTTTCGATGATCTTGCCGTTCTCGCAACGCCACCAGTCGCAGTCGCGCATGAAAACGCGCTTCTGGGTTGGCTCCAGGCCAAGAAACGGCCTGACATGGATGCCGGTTATCTGTCGCCAGCCATGGAGAAAGGCGTACTCTCCGTCACCGGCTTTACAGTTTGACCCGACCCCGGTGATACCGGCTTCTGATCCGTCGCCCCAACCGTCGAAGACCAGTTCGAAGGGGCGCTGGAACTCCGCAAAGCCTTCCAGCGTCGCATAAGAGCCGAGCGCCCCTGGGCCATACCAGACCATGCGATCGTCCCAGTAGGGTCGCCAGGCTTCGTCTGGCGTGGCCAATTCCTTCAGCATGCCTTCAACCAAATCGGCACTGGCGCGAGAGCTTGCCGGATTGGCCGGTTCGGTTTGAATGCCGTCATAGGTCGCCGGTCCTGGAACCACCCCTTCATAACCCTGGCTCGGTTCAAGCGGCCACAAGCCTAACGCGATAATCAGCTCCGCCGATCCCAAATAAACATGCGTCTCAACCACTTGGCCGGCTTCCATGCGATGGAATTCGCCAAACCGCAAAAACGCGAGTTTGCCGCTAGCAGGAATGCCGAACAGTGGCAGGTGAAATCGTCCATAGAAATAGCCGGTGGATGTCACCCACTCAGTGCCAAGATACTCCCCAGCCAGCACAATGTGGTTTTGCCGCACACATCCGTCGAACGCAGCGGCAATCGGCAAGATCACATCTGTCGCATAGCCATCGCCAGCGCGGGCCTCGTTGACCGGATGGCTGGCATTTATCTGCGCGTTGGTTTCAAAGAACTCTGCCGTTGCATCGCGGACGGTCTGATCTTTCAGGCTCTCAGTGCGCTTCAAATAGTCCAGATAGGCCAGCTTGTTCTGAAAACTTTGGTCCGTGGCGATGCCCATGGCGGGACGATTTTTGCGGTTACTCATGAGAACGACCATGCAGAGACAGCAGCCAGTCTCCGCGGGGTTCGGGCAAGTGCTGCACCAGGTTGGGCGCCAATTCGCGCAACAGCTTGCGCTTCATGGCACGGGCATAATCGCGATAACTGTGGGTGACTTCCACAAAGGCCATGGGCCCGTGGATCACTTCCGCCACATAATAGGCAACCGGGTCCGGGCGAGCACCTGACACAACCAAGCCGTTGATTGTCACGCCCTTTGCCCCCACGGCGCTGGCAATTGGCAGAACCTTGGGTCCGGCGTTGGCGACACCATCTCCGGACACGTCAATGACATGACGACGGCAGGTGGAGCCGACCTGTGCGAACATCTGATCGGCGTGCAACAGGGCTTCCGAGACATTGGTGTCGGCCATCCAAAAGCCCCGGTCGATCTCGAGCAGCTCCCTGACGAAGCGGGCAACACTTTGCCGATCGCTGAGATGACGCCACAATATAGGCTGCCGCTGCTGGCCCACCCCACCCCATTGGGTGACGGTCACCTTCATGCCACCGGGCATCCACTCAATCAGGTCAACGACGTCATTGTCCAAGAACGCTTGTCCGACACCATCCCGCATCAAGGCGTATTCGTATTTATCGACCGAACGCGACACATCCAGCGCAATGACAAGCGCCAACTCGCAGGCGCGCGCACTCATGGGAGCGAAAACCAAAAGCAGCCATAGGAATAGGACTTTCACAATCACAAAGACTAAAGCGCCATCGAGCGTTGTCAAACATTGCGCTTTTCTGCTTCGTCACCGCGGCACAAGTCCCTCAACAACCTCGTTAGGTCGTCCAACCTCAGGTGTGTACCCAGCTGCGCACAAGTGCGGCAATAGACTTTGCATGTTGGCGGGCCACATCATCGTCAACCCGCGCCTTGATAGTGACGTGAAGTCCCAAAAGGAGATCGACCAGAACCCGGGAAGCGTCGTTGGGCGATAGGGTCGGTGTCAGCGTACCGTTTGACGCTGCCTGGTCCAGAATTGCCCGCACCCGCTCCTCAAACATGCGCAAATAACGCTGAACGCGTTTGTTGATTTCCGCATTGCCGCGATCAAAGTCGGCAATTGAGTTAAAGGCGAGGCACCCCCTTTGATCAATCAGCGGAATGCGATCGGGTGCCGCAACACTCTCGAACCAATCGGCCAAACCCGCCAGATCACATGTTTCTGGATCGGGAAAGTGAAGCTGTTCGGCGCGATCAAGATAGGCGTCGAGCGTATCCAGAAAGAACCCTTCTTTACCACCGTAGGCAGTCTGAAGGGTGAAACGGGTGAGTCCCGTCTTCTCCTCAATTTCACGCGTGCTGGCGTCGTAACCCTGACTCCAGAACAGGTCGAGAGCTGCGGCTATCGCAGTATCGTGGTCGGCTTTCCGTTTGCGGGCCAAAATTCGTCCTTGACTTTTCTATCCACGTGGATAGTAATTATTTCTATCCACATGACTAGCATTTATTCCCGGTGTGTTCAATCAGACATACCGGCCGATAGGGAGATCATCAATGTCACCATCCACCATGAAACTCACCGCACGAATTCTGCTCGCTTTGGTTGCCCTGTTCATGCTGATCAACGGGGTAAGGCTGATGATCAGCCCTGGCAGTGCCCTTGCTGGATTGCTCGTGGACGCAACCGGCGCTGAAAGCCTGTCCAATGTACGGGCGCTGTGGGGCGGCGCGATTACGGCCATTGGCATCAGCGTGGTGATCGCCGCCGTGACCGGCAAAATCGAAAACGCACGACCAGCTGTTTTGTTCACTTTCATGCTGGTGATAGGCCGCGTTATCGGTATGGCGGTTGACGGGATGTTCGATAGGGCGATCATCTTCACCAGTGTACCGGTTGTGGTCTTTTTGATCCTCCTGGCCGCCCACACCTTACTCGATAGCGCTCAGAAGGCTGAAGCCACCGTCTGATCGTCTCGGATTATCAAACCGGAGGACCATCGAATGGACAGCCCAACAAAGATTTCATCCAAGTTTCCATTTGAATCAAAATTTGCCAACGTCAATGGCCGGAAAATTCACTACGTTGAGCAGGGAGAGGGCCGGCCGATCCTGTTTCTGCACGGCAATCCGACCTCATCCTATCTGTGGCGCAACATTATCCCTTACGCCGCTCAGCACGGCAGAGCCATCGCGCTTGATCTGATCGGCATGGGCAAATCCGATAAACCGGAAATCGCTTACCGGTTTGCAGATCACGTGCCATTTGTCGATGGTTTCATTGATGCGCTTGGCCTGCAGGACATCACCCTTGTGATCCACGATTGGGGGTCGGCGCTCGGCTTCCACTATGCCCAAAGACACCCGCACAATGTCCGCGGTATCGCGTTCATGGAAGCCCTTATCCGGCCGATGCAATGGGCGGCATTCCCAAGGGACTTCAAGATTGGCTTCAAACTCATGCGCATGCCGGGTATCGGCTGGCTGATGATCTCCGGGCTCAACATGTTTGTGAACAAGATCTTGCCGAGCGCAGTCGTCCGCAACTTGAGTGAAGAGGAAATGGCACACTATCGGGCGCCCTACCCCACAGCGCAAAGTCGCAAACCGTTGCGTCAGTGGCCTTGTGAGATACCCATCGAGGGCAGTCCAAACGATGTCCATGAGATTGTTGACGGCTATTCCAAATGGCTTGGCGAAACTGAAATTCCAATGATCCTGTTCTATGGCTCACCTGGCGGAACCATTCAAAAACAGGGGCTGGAATGGTGTCAGGAAAGCATCAAGGACCTCGAGGTGGTGGATATCGGGCCCGGAATCCACTTCCTGCAGGAAGACAATCCCCATCTCATTGGTCAGAAACTGTTGGATTGGCTGCGACGCCAAGATTGAAACCGGGGCTTGTTGCGCACTGGCGTTTCATTTGGACGCCGCCTTACCAAACGTAAGAAAAATCGATGTATTAACCATTTGCTAGCCATAAATTCCTAGCCTGACCGCACGGGGGATCTAACCGAGCGGTCTGAGTGGTAAATCGAGTTCGGACAGAAGGCGCTCATGCTGGAATGCAGCTTCCGGCAAAGGCGCCAATGCACATGATTGCACTGGAACCACGCATCGTTCTTGATGCGGCGGCGGTGGAAACTGCGTCCGAATTTTCACAACACACAGCCCATCAGCAATTCGCCGACGATTACGTCAATCAGATGCTGGGTGCCGGCTCCGGTTCCAACCCCTTGGAGCAAAATGGGCAATCCAGCGATGATGACGAAGCTGTTGCGGGCGACACCAGCCCTCCAACGGAAATTGTCTT
>JABSRX010000023.1:5872-18725 GCA_013214695.1 Rhizobiaceae bacterium
AGACGAAAACCAAACCTATGCCACCACCGTTACCGCCAGTGATGGCGATCTGCCCTTCGACAACCTGACCTTTTCGATCTTTGGCGGATATGACGCTGGAGACTTCACCATAGATCCGGTGACCGGCGTGCTCAGCTTCGTCACGCCACCGGACTATGAAAACCCGACCGACAACATTTTCACCAACGGCATTTATACGGTCGGTGTTGCTGTGGTCGACTCGTCCAACAACTACGACACACAATATATCAGCGTGGTGGTCAAGGATGTGAACGATGCGCCAGTCGCGACCGGCAATACGGTGGCGACCAACGAGGACGACCCGTTGGTGATCCCGGCCGCAGCCTTCACCTTTTCAGACGATGACGGCGACAGCCTACAGTCGGTCACCCTGTCGAACTTCAATCTGGCCGGCGGAACACTGACCCATACCGGCGGTACGGTGACCGTGACCGAGGGCATGACCCTGACCGTCGCAGAACTGGCAGACCTGACATATACACCGCTGGCCAACAGCTCGGCCAACGCGTCCTTTGACTATTCCGCCAATGACGCTGCCAACGGCACGGTTACTGCCTCAATGGTCATCACGGTGAACGCGGTCGACGACCCGCCCAGCGTCACTGGCCCGAACTTCACCACCAGCGAAGATGTCAGCTATAACGGTTCGGTCCTGATGACCGATGCCGATGTCGGCGACACGCCAGAGGCAACGCTCGGCTCTGCACCGGCCAACGGTTTGGTCACCGTCAACACCGATGGCACCTATTCCTATACGCCGAACGCCGACTTTTCGGGCGCTGACAGTTTTTCGATCGTTGCAACCGACGATGCCGGACTGACAGACACGGTGATCATCAATGTCACGGTAACGCCGGTCAATGACGCCCCCGTGGCCACTTCAGGGCCCGTCACCACGGCCGAGGACACGGTTCTCAACGGTTCAATCAACATCACCGATGTGGACATTGGCGATACGCCCGAGGCCAGTCTTCATGCCCCGACAAGCAATGGCGCGGTTGTCGTCAACACAGACGGCACCTATTCCTACACGCCCAACGCCAATTTCTTTGGCGCCGATTCTTTCAGCGTTCTGGTCACTGACGACGCGGGTCTGACGGATACCGTCACCGTGAACATCACGGTGACGGCAGAAAACGACGCACCGGAAGCATTTACCGACACCGTCAACATTCCTGAAGACGTGCCCACCGCCCTGACGCCGACGGCACCCTATGATGTGGACGATGCGTCGACAGATCTGACTGTTACAATCGACCAGCTGCCGACGGCTCTGCAGGGAGTGATCAGTTACACTGCGGACGGCGGCGGCACCGTGAATGCAGCGCTTGGCGCAACGCTCAGCCTGACCGAATTTGCCTCGCTCAGCTTCTCGCCGGCAGCCAGCTATGCCGGAGCCGTGGATCCCATCCTGTACACCGTCAAAGACGACGACGGCCATTCCGACGCCGGTTCATCGGGGGTTATCAACCTGATCATCAATGGCATAAACGACGCACCGACAGCTGTGACCCAGGCCATTGCGGTGACCGAAGATGTGGCAACACCGCTGAACCCCACCTTGCCATCCGATGTCGACGATGCGCTCACCGATCTGACCATCCTGGCCACCCAGGTGCCCGCCGGTGCACAGGGGCAACTCACCTACACATTGGATGTTGGCGGAACAGCAACGGTTGCCAACGGCACGACAATGTCGGTCAACGAATTCAACAGCCTCGTCTTTACGCCAGAGCTCAATTACGAAGGCAGCGTCGACGCCTTTGTGTATCGGGTGACCGACGATGACGGCGCTTCCAATGCCGGATCAATTGGCACGATCAACCTGTCGATCAATGCCCAAAATGATCTGCCGGGCGGCAGCAGCCCGGATATCACCATGGTCGAAGACCAGGTCTACAACGGTGTCGTGACCATGAACGACCCGGACACCGGCGACACACCGGAAGCTACGTTGAACTCCGCGCCAAGCAACGGCGTGGCGGTGATCAACACCGACGGCACCTATACCTATACGCCAAACGCGAATTTCTCTGGCGCCGACAGTTTCAGCGTCAAGGTGACGGATGATTGGGGTGCGAATATCACGTTGACCATCAACGTCACCGTCACAGCACAGAACGACGCGCCAACCATATCCGCCACCAATCCGACCACCCTCGAAGACACCGCCGTGAACGGCAGTGTGACCATGACGGATCCGGATCTGGGCGATACCCCTGTTGCCAGCCTTGGATCGGGTCCTTCAAACGGGTTTGTCACGGTCAATGCCGATGGCACCTACACCTACACGCCGCTTGCCAATTTTGCCGGCACCGACAGCTTTACCGTCGTGGCGACGGACGGTTCGGGCGCTTCCGACACAAAGACGGTCACGGTGACGGTCACCCCCGTCGACGATGCGCCGATCGGTCTGGATGCCAACCACGTGGTGGCTGAAAACGCGGTGATCAATGCAACGCTCTCCATGTCGGACGTCGACGTGGGTGATACACCGGAAGCATCGCTGCAGTCCGGTCCTACCAACGGCGTTGCCGTGGTTCAGGCGGATGGGAGCTATACCTATACGCCGAATGCTGGGTTCTCCGGGTTTGACAGTTTCGTCATTCTTGTCACAGACGACACGGGCCTGACGGACACCGCCACGATCAGCATCGATGTGACATTTGCCAATGATGCGCCAACGGCGTCCTCAACACCGATTTCAACCGAACGAAACACCCCTGTCTCTGACAAGATCAGCTTCTCCGACCCCGACCCAGGCGACATCCCGGTCGCTTCACTGGCAAGCGGCCCGGAGAACGGGACGGTCAATGTCGCCGCGGACGGGTCTTATACATATACACCGTCGGCAGGTTTTGTGGGCACGGACTCGTTTGACATCGTGGTCACCGACAGTCTGGGCCTGACAGCAACCACAACGATCACAGTCACTGTCGAGCCAAGCCCGGCCAGCTTCATGGCCGCCGCTGCTTCTGCCAGCAGCGCTTCAAGCGGCGCAGATGAGGTGGATCTGGGCCCCGAATCCTTTGAGGCGCTTGAACTGGGGCTCGAGGAGATTGCAGCCAGCGAAGATGGCCCCAAAAAACAGGCCTCGCTGGTCCAGCAGGCGAGTGCCAATGCAGCTCCGTTTAAGTCCACCGCCGAGGAGGCCGCGGTGGTATTCCAGCCAGCGCCCGAATCCGAAGAAAATTCACTAAGTGTCGAAGTCCTCAAAAAGATCGAAGATGTCGACCTGGACACCGATACTGACCTTGCGCTGTTTGAGCGCAGCAGGACCGAAAAATATCAAGCCGTGTTTGAATCCGTGAGCACGGGGCAAATGAATCAAGCCGTTCGCGAGACGGTTAAAGAAGTCCGTAACCAAGATCAGTTATTTGGAGTTGCGATTGACAAAGTGACCTATGCATTTGGGTCGATTTTGTCTGTTGGTGGGGTGTCATTTGTATTGAGAGGAGGTGTCATGGCGGCGGCCATGATGTCCGCGATTCCGGCTTGGGCCAGATTCGATCCAATCAACATAGTTTCCAGCAACAATCAGGAAAACGAGGACGAGGCAGAAGAGATTTCTGAGGCCGAAATTATGACCGAGTTCATTCAGTCGGCTCAGGCGTTGGTGAAGAAGGAGCCAACTGCGTGAAACGGATCACACCAACACTGTGGCTGAGCTTCGGCCTGACGGCGTTTACGCTGTCAGTGACGTTGCTCGCCTATACGGTTGGATTGATCCCGGACGGTCACAAGCTGGCCTTGGATTCACGCGCCAAGGTGGCCGAATCCCTGGCCATTCAACTCGTCAGCGCCGTCAACCGCAACGATGCGGAGGGGCTCGAAGAAGTTCTGAACTCTGTGGTTCAGCGCAACGAAGATGTGCTGTCAGGGGCTGTTCGCTATGCCGACGGCACGATTGTTTTTGAGGCTGGCAGCCACAGCAAAAACTGGGTCGCACCACCCGACGGCAAGTCAACGACAACCCACGTGACCGTCCCGCTAATGGGCTCCAGTGGTCAACAAGGCAGCATCGAACTGGCCTTTGCCGAGCCTGAAGCCATGCAGCGGATTCTGGGAATCCCAACATCGATACTGATCTTTCTGGCCTTTTTGACCGGCCTCGGTTTCGTCGGCTATTTCATCCTGCTGCGCCGCACATTGCGTCAACTGGATCCGGGCCGCGTCATCCCTGAACGGGTTCAAAAGGCCTTCGACACCCTCAGCGAAGGTGTGATCATTGTCGATGAAAAGCAGCGCATGCTGCTCATCAACAAATCCTTTTTCCGCACCTGTGGCGATCGCCAGAAGCTGGAAATCGGGGCGAAGATCAACAGCCTTTCGTGGCGCATGGTGGATGGCAGCGCCAAGGCTGGCGGCTTCCCTTGGTATTCGGCCATCAAGCTCGGCCAAGAGGTCAACCGCGATCTTCTCAGCCTGCGCACAGCCGACGGGCAGATTGTTAATTTCAACGTCAGCGCAACGGTCATCGCCAACGAAAAAGGCAGGACCATCGGCGCCATCATCACGCTGAGTGATCTGACCCAATCCAAACGCATTGAAGACGAATACAACAGCACCATCGACAAACTTGAACGGGTGGAAGAAGAGGTCCTGCACTATCGCCAGGAGTTGGAATACGCGAAATCCCATGACGCATTGACCGGATGCCTCAACCGGCAATCGTTCGTCCTCGAATTGGAAAGGAGCATGAATTCTCCGGCCAATCCAAATCGCGTGATCTCAACAATCTGTTTCAAGATCGATCAACTGTCTGAGGTCAACAAATCCCACGGCATAGCATTGGCTGACAAGCTGTTGGCAGCACTCATCGAAACCTTGGAAGCCGTACTGGAAGATGGTGACTTTGTCGGGCGCCTCAATGCCGGAACGTTTTGCATTGCTTTGGCAGACAAGGGTGCAAAACAAGCACAACAAATGGTCCGGACAGTGCAGCAGGTTTTCGACAGCGAAAGGGCAAAATACCTGTCCGGCCAGCAGAAAGTGACACTGAGTTTTGGCCTGTCCAAAACCGATCAGCTCAACTCTTCCGCGCATGCGCTGATGAACCGTACTTTGCTCGCGCTCGACAATGCCAAGGAGGCCACCAGCGAAAAGAACGGTGAACGAAGCCAAGAAGCCGTCAATCATGCAGCAAGCAGATCCAGCGGCATGGTTGCCACGCACCAATCTGCGTCAAACAGTGCGATGATCGGCCAAATGCCCACAAAACAGGGCGGCCTTGGCACACTCGCGGCAGACTCCGCCGTTGAGATGAAATACTTTCTGGATTCAGTCGATCACGCATTGGACCTGGCCAAAGACAAAGACGGTCAATTGGCGGTGGTGCAGATTTCGATTGATTCCTGGGAGTATCTGTCAGAGGCCATCACCATCTCTGGTGTCGAAGGCCTGTTGGCCGAAGTCACTAGACGCTGTGCCAGCGCTGTGCGGGCCAGCGACCACTTGGTCTCCATTCACAATTCCGGTGATATTCTCATCCGTCTCTCCGAGTTTGAACTGGTCTCGCAGATCGAACATGTGATCGAGCAGATTATGTCCCAGTTGGACAAACCGATTGCCGTCAACGACCAGCAGATCCACGTGACAGCCAATGCGGGCATGTCACTGTTCCCGCAGGACGGTTCAACATCGACCATCCTGCTGCGCAACGCTGGTATCGCCATGCGGCGCGCCAAGGACGAGGCTTTGGCCAAGAGATACCGGTTCTACTCGGTCGACATGATCCAGGGATCGCAGGAACGCCTGCTGATCGAATCCGGCATTCGCGATGCCCTGCAGAAGGACGAGTTCCAGCTGCATTTCCAACCGATCATCAATGCCAAGACCGCCATCATCTCTGCCGCGGAGTGCCTGTTGCGCTGCAACAGCCTGCGTCTGAAAGGGTTCCGCATCGACCAGATCGTCGATGTGGCTGAAATGTCGACGCTGAGTCTTGAGATTGACAAATGGGTTCTGAAAACAGCGCTGGCTCAGCTGGCGCGTTGGGATGAGGCGGGTATCTTCCTGCCGAAAATCTCCATCAACGTGTCCGCCCATCAGCTGACCAACATCACCTTTATGGACCACGTCTACGCTTCGATTGCCGCAGCACCTGTCGAGCCGCACCGCATTCAAATCGAGGTCACCGAAACGGCACGCATTGCCGGCGTCGAAATCGCGGCCAAGCAGGTCAAACGGCTGCAGCAATTGGGTGTCGTCATCGCGCTTGACGACTTTGGCACCGGTCAGGCGTCTCTCTCCTACCTGCAGAGATTACACCCCGACATCATCAAGATTGACCGTTCGTTTGTTGATGGCGTGCACACCAACCATGCCAATGCCACACTGGTGAGCGCCACCACGGTGATGGCCCACAGCCTCGGCCTGAAAGTGGTTGCCGAAGGTGTTGAGCAGGACGGGGAGCTGGAGTTCCTGTGCAACATCGGGTGTGACGAGATCCAAGGCTATCTTTTCGCCAAGCCGATGCCGGAACAGATGATGGCCGACTGGATCAAGAACTCCAACCTGCGCGCCCGGTCGCGTCAGCAGGACGTCGATGAAAGCCACATCGATCACCTAGAACCGGTCCAGCAGCAGGATGCAATCGCATCTTAATGACGTAGCAGCGCTAGTGCCGCGCCATCATTTGCTGGCTTTCAATCCAAATGCTCTGAAACCTGGGCCGCCACGGTGCCAAGCTCGCTTCGAGCGCGCTCAACGAATGATGGGTCGAAACGGCTGAGCATGCCGAATACCGACAATGTCAGGACAACACGACCGGCATGTCCGAAGACCGGCACGGAAACGGCCGCGATATCCGGCTCGTTATCGCCCAGGTTCACCGCATAACCGTCGGCGAGGATCTCTTTCAGTTCCTGGTCCAATTTGACCCGGTCAATCGGCGTCGCGTTCGACACTTCCATGGTGGCAAGGCACTTGTTGCGTTCTGCCTCGGTCATATGCGCCAGCCATAACTTGCCCTGGGCCGAGCGTACCAAGGGCAGCAGCGTGCCCACCTCAATGTTGACCGAGATCGCCCGACTGGAAGTGGCGACTGCGATGCAGGTCGGGCCATGGTGGGAGAAACGGCAGGCCATCACCGATTCATTTAAGCGCGTGCCAAGCGCTTGAAGGTCCGGCTCAATGATCTTGGCGATCGGGTTGTGCCGCTCCGCCAGCCCGCCGAGCCGTTCCATTTCCGAACCCAGCACAAAAACGCCGCGGCGAATGCGACGCAGCGCACCGACATGTTCCAAAGTCATCAGCAGCCGATGCGCCGTTGCGTTGTTCATGGACAGTTTTTTGCACACAAGTGCCGTGTCGACTTCGCGCCGTGCGTCGGAAAAAAGCTGTAAAATCTCAAACCCATGGACAATCGAACCGTTCAGGGGCGTGGCCATGTCCCTCATTCCTTTCTGTCGGGTTCGCTGCGATCGCTTGACTCATTTCCCTCTATATCGAATAATATGAGAAATCAATCTCATTATTTAAGATTTATAGCATGGAACTTGGTCTTCTGATTGACAATGTGGACGTCCCGGCAAATGGCGACGCCAAGTTTGAGCGCCGCTCTCCAACAACCGGCAAGGTNACAACCAAGGCTGCGGCGGCCAAGCAAGACNACGTCAATGCAGCAGTCGAGGCCGCCGACAAGGCTTTCCCGTCGTGGTCTGCGATGGGCCCCAGCCTGCGTCGAAAAATCCTCAATGACTGCGCCGATGCGCTCGAAGCGCGGGCGGAGGATTTCATCGACATCGGTCGCAAGGAAACCGGTGGCACAGCCCCCTGGTATGGTTTCAATGTGATGCTCGCTGCGGGCATGCTGCGGGAAGCAGCCTCGATGACAACCCAAATCAAAGGGGAGATCATCCCCGCCAACAAGCCAGGCACTTTGTCGATGGGCTATCGCCAGCCGGTGGGTGTTCTGGTTGGCATGGCGCCCTGGAATGCCCCGATCATTCTGGGCGTGCGGTGTTTCGCCATGCCATTGGCCTGCGGCAACACGGTGGTGATGAAAGCTTCAGAAAAGTGCCCTGGCCTGCACCGCCTGATCGGCGATTGCATGATCGATGGCGGCTTGCCGAAAGGTGTTTTGAACATCATCACCCACGCTGCAGAAGACGCGCCGGAAGTGGTCAATGCACTCATTGACCACCCGAAGACGCGGCGGATCAACTTCACCGGCTCGACCCGTGTCGGACGCCTGATCGCCCAGCGCGCAGCAAACCACCTCAAGCCGTGCCTGCTCGAACTCGGCGGCAAAGCCCCCTGCATCGTTCTGGAGGATGCCGACATCGAAGCCGCCGTCAAAGGCGCAGCTTTTGGCGCGTTCATGAATCAGGGGCAGATCTGCATGTCGACAGAAAAAATCATCGTGGTTGATGAGATTGCCGACAAGTTCTGTGCAGCTTTTGCCGAAAAGGCAGACTCCTTGAAGACCGGCAAACCGACCGAACAGGTCCAACTGGCATCGGTTGTCGACCGCGACACGATCGACCACGTGGCACGTCTGATTGAGGATGCAACGTCCAAAGGGGCCAGCGTGATCGCCGGTGAAGTACCTGAAAGAGGCACCATCATGCCAGCAACGATCGTCGCTGACGTGACCCCGGAAATGGAGATCTATTCGGCCGAGAGTTTTGGCCCTGTGGTGACCGTGATCCGCGCCCGTGACGAAGACCATGCCGTGGAACTGGCCAATGACACCGAATATGGTTTGAGCTCAGCGGTGTTCACGCAGAACATTCAGCGCGGTCTGGAAGTGGCTAAGCGCCTCCAGACGGGCATCGCCCACGTCAACGGCCCGACCGTCGGCGATGAAGCGCAAATGCCCTTCGGCGGCACCAAGTCCAGCGGCTATGGACGGTTTGGCGGCTCGGCAGCCATCGACGAATTCACCGAACTGCGTTGGATCACCATCGAAGATCCCGACCAGCACTATCCCATTTGATGCCCTTGAAGACGGAGTAAAGCATGCTTCAGGCCGCGCCCAAACTGTCAGACCTGACCGCCGGAGGAGCCCTGTTCGGCAAGCTCAAGGCGTTGGGCGTCGACTATGTATTTGCCAATTCCGGCACCGATTTTCCGCCGATCATTGAGGGCCTGATTGATGCGCGGCAAAAGGGCATCAACCTGCCCACCGCCGTTACCGTGCCACACGAGCATGTCGCACTTGGCATGGCTCATGGCTACTACCAGATATCCGGCAAAGCCCAGGCGGTCATGCTGCATACCAATGTTGGCCTGTCCAACGGCGCAACCGGTGCCATTAACGCTGCCTGCGATCAGGTGCCGATGTTCTTGATGTCGGGCCGTACGCCGGTCACCGAAAGCGACCGGTTTGGCGCCCGCACGGTACCGATCGGTTGGGGTCAGGAAATGTATGACCAGACTGCCCTGGTCCGCGAAGCCTGTAAATGGGACTACGAACTGCGCTTTCCTGAACAGATCGCAGAAGTGCTCGACCGCGGTTGGTCGATTGCCAATTCGTCTCCCAAGGGACCGGTCTATTTGAGCCTGCCGCGCGAGGTTTTGTGCGAACCCTGCCCCGCAAAAGACCTGGATTCTCCCTCCCGGATGAGCCCTGCAGAAACTGCCCCTTCAAGAACCGCTTTAGCAGAGGCTGCAGAATTATTGGCCAATGCCAAACGGCCACTGATTATCGCGCAACGCGGCGCTGGCTCGCAGGAGGCGTTTGATGCGTTGACCGGTTTCGTCGAAGCCCATGCCATCCCAGTCTCGCATTATTGGGCCAATCAGATCTCGATTCCCATGTCCAGCCCAAGCCATATCGGATGGGTTCCGGCACCGCAGCTGAAAGAGGCCGACGTGGTATTGGTGATCAATGCCCTGGCGCCGTGGTGGCCCGACAAGTTCGCCCCGGCCGATGATGCCAAGATCATCCAGCTGGGGCCCGATCCGCTCTTTGCCCGCTCAACCCCGATCCGCAATTTCCGTTCCGATATCACACTTGCCGGTGATACAGCGCCCGCCTTGCTGGAGCTTATCGCAGCGGTCGAACAACATCCGATCGATCGAACCAAGATCGAAATGCGCCGCCGCCGCGTCATGGAATTGGCCTCGGCTGAAAAGGTCAGAGCAGCCGACGAAGCCAAGGAGGGCATCGGCCCCTCCATGAGCAAAGAATGGGTCAGCCATTGCCTGGGCAAAGCGATACAGGGACGCAAGGCCAGCGTGTTCCACGAATTGGGCTGCCCCCTGCCCGCTCTGCAATTGGACCAGCATCTGAGCTACTTTCAGGAGCCCCATTCTGGCGGCCTTGGCTGGGGCGTTCCGGCGGCGATGGGTGCCCAACTGGCCGATCCGGACCGTCTGGTATTCGCCACGGTAGGTGACGGCAGCTACATGTTTGCCAACCCGACCGTGTGCCATCAGGTGTGCGAAGCGCTGGATCTGCCGATCATCATTCTCGTTCTGAACAACGAAGAATGGGGCGCCGTGCGCCATTCGGTTGAGAACCTGTACGACAAGGGACTGGCCAGCCGTACCAATGATGTACCTCTGACATCACTGCAACCGAGCCCCGACTTTACGCTGACCGCCAAGGCCAGCCGGGCCCATGCGGAGACTGTCACCCGCGGCGAAGACCTGCCGGCAGCCCTTGACCGGGCGATCAATGTTTCCGTTAATGAGAAACGCCATGTGCTGCTGAACATAGCCATAAGGAGAACAAGCCCGCACTGAATTCTTGAAAAAATGACTTCAACCCCAGGGAGGAAAATATGAAGATCTTAAAATCGCTGTTAGTAGGCGCCGCCGCGCTGGCCATTTCCGGCACTGCATTCGCCGACGAAATGAAATTGGCCCATTTCTCGTCCACCAAATACCATTTGCACAATGAAATGTTCCTGCCCTTGGCCGAACAGATCAAAGAGGCAACCGGTGGCGCGACCACCATTCGTGTCTATCCAGGTGGCGAACTCGGCAAGGGTCCCGTCAAGCAGTATGACCGCGTTCTCGATGGTGTCGCTGACATCGTCTACGCCCTGCCTGGCTATACTGCAGCACAGTTCAAGAAGACATTGCTGGTCGAATTGCCGGGCGTCGTGCCGGGCAACGAAGACATCACCAAGAAAATGTGGAGCAACATCGACATCATCGGCGATGAATTCCGCCGCACGAAATTGCTTGGCCTCTGGTCGGCTGAACCAGCCAAGCTGCTGATGGCAGAGAAGAAGGTCGAGAAGATGTCGGACCTCGCCGGTCTGAAGATCCGCGTACCATCCAAGAATACCGGACGCGTCATCGAAGCCTGGGGAGCAACGGCCGTTTCCATGCCGATCACCCAGGTTTATCAGGCACTGGATACCGGCGTTGTTGACGGTGTGCTGGTCGACACCTCGGTTCTGACCAGCTTTAAGCTGGGCGAAGTCGTGAAATACGTCACAACCGGCATGGACGGTTCCAACTCCCTGTTCATGCTGGTGATGAACCGCGACAGCTGGAAGAGCCTCGACGCCGACACGCAAGCCAAGCTGGAAGGCATGACCGGCGCGAATATGTCCGAGGGCGGTCACGTCACCATGTCGACAGCTGGCGTCAAGGCGCTTGAGAAGTGGGAAGCAGCTGGTGGCGAGGTCATTCGCCTGGCGCCAGAACAGGCAGCCGAGTTTGACACAGCCTCGGCCAAGCTCGCCACGTCGCTGATCGCCGAGCTCGAAGGTGAAGGCATCAACGCCCAGGCTTGGGCCGACGCGCTCAAGAAATAGCCTTGGAGCAATCTGACAAAACAACCAGCGCCCGGTATCTTCCCGGGCGCCTTTTGAAACTGCTCGCTGTTGGCAGCGGTGCGGTTCTGTTCGGCATTATGTGTCTGGTCAGCTACTCGGTGTTTCGACGTTACGTGATGAATGATCCGATTTTGGGCGACACGGAACTGGTGCAAATCGGCATGGCGCTGGTGGTCATGATGGCCATGCCCCACGCGACAAATGTCGGAGCGCATATCCGGGTCGACGTCCTCGACAGCAAAATAGGCGTTTGGGGCCGTTATTTTGGCGACCTGCTGGCGCGCGGATTGGGCGCCTACATACTTGTGCTGCTGATCCAGAAGACCTGGGACAAGGCGCTCGACGCCCATGAATACGGGGACGTGACCAACATGATCGAACTGCCGGTCTGGATTGCTTACGGTGCCATCACTCTGGGCATGGGCGCCTATGCTGCCGTTCTCGTGGTGCAGATCTTTTTTCAACTAAAGTCCGGGACCGCCGACTATGAGTGAAACCGTCGTCGGCCTGATCGGCATCGCCGCACTGTTCTTTTTTCTGTTTGCGCGCATGCCCGTCGGCATGGCGTTGCTCGTTGTAGGCTTCGGTGGCATCTGGGTCATCGACGGACAGCGCACGGCGATCGCCACCATGTCCTCGGAGACCTATTCCTCGATCACCGCCTACAGCCTGTCGATCATTCCCCTGTTTGTTCTGATGGGCAACATGGCCGGCGCGGCCGGCTATTCGCAACGGCTCTACGAAGCCGCCTATGCCTGGATTGGCCGCCTGCGGGGTGGGCTGGCTTCGGCGACCGTGGTTGGATGCGCGTCCTTTGCCGCCGTCTCAGGCTCATCCGTCGCCACCGCCGTCACCATCGGCAAAGTGGCGCTGCCGCAAATGAAACGGTTCGGATATGCCGATGGCTTGGCGACAGGATCGGTCGCAGCCGGTGGCACGCTGGGCATCCTCATCCCGCCGTCGACGGGCTTTGTTCTCTACGCCATTTTGACCGAAGAGAGCATCGGCAAACTGTTCATCGCCGGCATTCTGCCCGGCATTCTTCTTTCCCTGTTGTTCGTCGCGGTCATCATGATCGTCACCACCTTGAA
>JABSRX010000228.1 GCA_013214695.1 Rhizobiaceae bacterium
ATCACCGATCAAAACGGTGACCATGGTGGCATCGCCGAGCAGTTCCAGCGTGTAGACCGCATGATTGATCTGCCCACCGGAATCGACGACGGACGCGTCTTCGGCCCGATAGCCGAGGATGACCTTGCCGTCGGGGGCTTTCAGATCCGGCACTTCGACATGTTGGCTGCGGAATGTGCCGCCGCTAATCTCACCTTCGATCAGGTTCATGGCCGGGCTGCCGATGAAGCCGGCGACAAAGGTGTTGGCGGGGCGGTCGTAAATGTCGGTCGGCGTACCAACCTGTTGCACCACACCGCGGTTCATCACCACGACGCGGTCCGCCAAAGTCATCGCCTCGATCTGGTCGTGGGTGACGTAGATCGTCGTGACTTTTAATTCATGGGACAGGTTTTTGATCTGCGCCCGGGTTGAGACGCGCAGTTTGGCGTCAAGATTGGACAGCGGTTCGTCCATCAGGAAGACGTTGGGCTCGCGAACAATGGCACGTGCCAGGGCCACCCTTTGGCGTTGTCCGCCGGAAAGCTCCGCCGGCTTGCGATGCAGAAAATTGTCGAGTTCGACCATCGCCGACGCGCGACGAACTTTCTCGTCATGGGTCGCTTCGTCGATATTGCGGACCCGCAGGGGAAAACGAATGTTTTCGTAAACGTTCAAATGTGGGTAAAGGGCGTAACTCTGGAACACCATCGCCACGTCACGGTCTTTGGGTTCCAGGTCATTGACCACTTTGCCATCGACAACGATCTCGCCGCCGGTGGGATCTTCCAGCCCGGCGATCATGCGCATGGTGGTGGTCTTGCCGCATCCGGAGGGGCCCAGCAAAACCAGGAACTCCCGGTCGGCAATCGTCAGGTCGAAACCCTCCACACCGACAAAATCCCCCCAACGTTTTGATACGTTCTGCAGTTGGATTTCCGCCATGACCGAAGCCTCCCAAATCCGGCAAACCGCAGCGGGACGCTGCGCCGATTGGAAAAAGGCTAGGCGAAATCAGAAATTCGGGATAATGAAATCGTTCTATGAGTGATATAAATGAAATTGATTTAAGGCTGATCGACACCACCCTGTTGATGGTCTTTCTCGGCATCATGCGGCACCGGCAGGCGACGGCCGTTGCCCGCGAAATGGGGCTCACCCAACCGGCCGTCAGTCATGCCCTCAAACGCTTGCGGGCGCTTTATGACGATCCGCTTTTCCTGCGCCGGGCCCATGGGCTGGAACCGACCGCCGTGGCGCGGGAACTGGAGCCGAAGATCCGCCGCATCGTCCGCCTGATTTCGGAAACCCTGGTTGATCAGGAGGCGTTTGATCCGCAGAACACCGCCATCAATTTGAAGATTGGTGCGTTTGATTACGAGCTGTCGACAATCCTGCCCGAACTGGTCAGCGATCTGCGGTCGATCAATCCAAATATTGGCATTCACACCTATCCGCTGGCCAATCGTGATGCGCTGGAAGCGCTCATCTCCGGTCAAATCGACATGGCGGTGGGGTATTTCGACTTCCCCTCCCGCAATGCCGATATGTTTGTCGCCGAGGAATTGTTCACCGAGGAATATGTGATTGCCGGCAGACAGGGACATTCGCTTTTAACCCAGGCGGCGTCCATGGAAAGATTGGCCGCGGCCGATCACATGCAGATACTGCCGTTTGGACCGGTGAGGGACATGATCGACCACGCCCTGATGCGGCATGGTTTTAAGCGCAATGTTCAGACGATTGTGCCGTCGCTTTTTGCGGCGCTGTCGATTTTGGAATCATCCGACCTCGTCGTCGCGCTGCCGCGGCGCGTCGCCCGCCGCAATGCCCGCCGCTTCAATCTGATCTATCGCTCCCTGCCGATGGAGGTTGGAAGCTTCAATCTGCATTCGGTGCGCCACGTGCGCGATGAACACAGCGCCTTGCATGTTTGGTTGGTGCAGCGGTTGCGCTTGTTGATCGATCGAGATCCGACCCATTAGGGGATCAGTACTGTCGCCCCGAGGGTTGTGCCGGACTCGATCGCCTGATGCGCCGCAACCGCGTCCTTCAGCGGATATTCGTAATTGATGTTGGCGTCCAAAATGCCGTCGCCAATGGCCTTGAACAAATCGCGCGCCGTCCATTCCAGGTCGGATCGCTTGGCCACATAATGCATGATCGCCGGACGGGTGATGAACAGGGAACCGCGGCGTCCCAGGTCCTGAATGACATCGACCGGGTCTGGTGGACCAGAGACATGGCCGTACGCGGCGCAGACCCCCATCAGACGCAGACTGTCCAGCGAGTCCTGTAACGTGTCCTTGCCGATGGCCTCATAGACGACCGCACACCCTTCGCCATCGGTGACCTCTTTGACCACATCGACAAAGTTCCGTTGCGAGCGCACGACCGGATAGTGACAGCCGGCGGCGCGTGCCGCCTCGGCCTTCTCCGGCGTCGACACGGTGCCGACGACAGTTGCGCCCAAGGCTTTCGCTCACTGGCACAGGATCAGCCCCATGCCACCGGCAGCGGCGTGCACCAAGATCGTATCGCCCGGTTGCACGGCATAGGTTCGGTGCAGCAGATAATGGGCCGTCATGCCCTTCATCAGCAGGGCAGCTACTTGTTTGTCGTCGAGCCCGTCGGGCAAATGCAGCAATTTGTCGGCCGGGTAGTTGCGGACTTCCGAATAGCTGCCGAGCGGTGGAATGCCGTAGGCAACGCGATCGCCGGTCTGGAAGTCGCTGACACCGTCCCCAACGCCTTCGACCACGCCGACGCCTTCAAAGCCGATCACCACGGGTGGTTCGGGAACCGGCCAGGGATGGGAGATGCCACCGCGATGATAGGTGTCCGCAAAATTCACGCCGACTGCTGTATGCCGCAGGCGCACTTCGCCGGGGGCAGGGTCGGGCACAGCCCAGTCCTGCCACTGCATCGCCTCGGGCGGTCCGAGTTTGTGAATAACCTGGGCCTTTGACATATCCTGCTCCCCCTTTAGCTGCCGCACCTCTTCTGTCAGGCCGCCCAGTGTTTCCCATTGCAGCCCCGATTGGCAAGGCATCGGTCAATGCCCTGCTCAGTTGTCCTTGAAACGCGCCGCGTTCGCCGCCGCAGCGGCCTCGACGTCCCCCTGGCCGAAGGCACTTGGCCTTGGTTCGGGCAGTTGCAGCGCGGCTTGTGTTTTGGGGCGGGCGTCAATTCGCTCAAACCAGGCGTTGAGATTGTCCAGGCCTTCGACATCGACAGTCGCCCAGAAGTAACTTCTGGCCCAGGGATAGGTCGCCATATCGGCAATCGACAGACCATCGCCGACCAGCCATTCGCGTCCTTCCAACCGTGTGTTCAGCACTTCCAGCAGACGGCGGCTCTCGTCGACATAGCGTTTGATCGCATAGGGCACGTCGTCGCCATTCGGCTTGGCAATGCGCTGGAAGAACATGGCCTGGCCCATCATCGGGCCAATGCCGCCCATCTGAAACATCAACCACTGCAAGGTTTCTGAGCGCTCATTCGGGTCGTTGCTGAGGAACATGTCGTATTTCTCGGCCAGGTACCAAAGAATGGCGCCGGATTCAAAAACGGCGAAATCATTGTTGCCCCGGTCAACGATGGTCGGAATGCGGCCGTTGGGATTGATTTTCAGATAGTCCGGCGCCTTCTGTTCTTTCTTGGAAAAGCTGATCGGCACCATTTCGTAGTGAATGTCGCCTTCGTGCAGAAAGATGAGCGGTTTCCATCCGTTCATCGTGTTGGCGGTGTAGAGCAGGATATCGGGTTGGGACAAGTTGAGGCCTTCCGTCGTTTTCGGGCGTCGCGTTGACATTGAACAGGTTGACCGCAAAGGTGCGAATGAAGAGAAGGGAAATCAACCAGTATACTTTTTGTAACCTGAAAATTGAGCGAGTTGGGCGATGCGGGCGCGAATTGAAGAAGATGCGAAAGGACGTCGTCAGGTCATCGAAGCCTGTATGGAACCCTGTCCCATTGAACGGGGCATGCGGATCGTCGGTGGTAAATGGACGGGCTCCATCCTGTGGCATCTGAAGGATGACCCGGTGCGCTTCAACGATCTGGCACGGATGATTGGCGGGGCCAGCAAGAAGATGATCGCCGAACGCCTGCGGCAATTGGAAAAGCAGGGATTGGTGACGCGCAAGGTGCGCGACACGTCGCCGGTTTCCGTCGAATACGCGATCACCGATTTTGGCCGAACCGCGCTGGGCTTTCTCGACGAGCTGCGCAAGTGGAGCGAAGACCTGCCGACGCTGGAGGAGAACCATGCCTGAGCTCGAACACAAACCTTTGCCGCGTCTGAAGCCAAATCCAATTCCGGCCATCCATCCCGTCCCCGAGTATCTGGCGGAAGGGGCGCTCAAGGCGCGCTATGAAGCGACCAAACTTGGGCTCGACGTGCCGTGGATGGGCGTCGTGGCCATGGCGTTTGCCCATTATGCCGATTTCTACGATTGCCTTTGGCGGGGGCTGGAACCAGTGGCCGGGACCGAAACCTTCGCGGCCGCCTGCCTTGAGCTTCGACAGACTGCGGAGCAGGAAGCCAGCCAATTTTCGCCACCCGATGTGATCGGTCGTTTGCAGCAGATGGGATATGCCGAAGCTGAAATCGACAGCATTCGCCAGTGCAACGAGACCTTTTCAGCCGGCAACATGCCCTATGTTTTGATGGCCTCTCTGGCCCGCCTGCTGCTTGAAGGGCAGGACTGGTCTGGCGGCGGGACAGCGCTCTCGCAATCGGTGCCGAAACAGCATCCTCCACGGCCGGAACTGATGGAATTTCATCATGCTG
>JABSRX010000229.1 GCA_013214695.1 Rhizobiaceae bacterium
TGAACAACACTGTCATGATCAACAGGAGCCCAAGCAGTCGCCCACCTGCGACAAGGTCAGACAGGCGGGCGTTCAGACCGATCGTTGCGAAAAAGATGACCAGCAGGATATCGCGGACAGCCAGATCAAAGGCTATTTCTATGTTGAACCAACTGAACAACATCCAGGTAGTCAATGCTGCCGCCAACCCACCGGAAACCGGCTCCGGAATGCTGTAATTGCGCAGGAATGCGATCTTCCGCGTCAAGAAGGCGCCAACAAAGAAGACGATGAAGCCAATGGTCACCGCAGGAAAGGCGTGAATTGTTATCTGCTGCATTCTGGCTGCCACGCGATCTGTTCGAGAGCGGAATCACCCGTTCCAATAGTTACGCCACAATCTTCAAAATGCGACAAGTGCTGTTCGCCGGAAAGGGCTCTTGTCGGACCATTCTGAGCAACGTTTGCCTTGATGTTTGATGGTCCGGGCGGGCATCAATTCAACACCCGAATGGAGAAACGGGTATCAATCAAGATCCAAGCTCCCCCTTCCCAACCCACGCCCCCTCCCGTAAACTCCCCTCAGAGCGCGCACGCCGCGTGCGCTTTGGGGCGTAGTAACCCCGACCGATAGCGGTCTGACATTGACCGCAACAATGTCTCTCCAACCTACGGGTCGGGGAGGCTTTGGCGTATGTCCAGGAGGCTCCCCTCGGGGGTGTCTAAAGGCCTAAGCGGCTGTCTATCGGCGGTTTACTAACTCCCCGGTCACCAGAGGTTTGTCGCCGCAAGGCTGCCTCGCAGCTTTACCTATCCGATTGCCTCCGGTGGCCGATTGTCTTTGACAATGCGGAGGATCCATCATGGACGACTACAATCTTTGGGCCGACCTGCTGACCACCTATCGGTCTAACCCGGACTGGCTGAAAGGCGCCTGGCTGTTCGCCAGTGCCGCTATCCCAATCTGCATCACCGCGATCATCGGCTTTCTGCTGTACACCCTGTTCGGTCGGCGGCGGCGGCGAGGCACATCAGAAACCGCCTATCGCACCATTGCAACGCTGCCCGGCCCGCTGGGGGATTCCGGGCTCTATCGGGTGAGGGCCGACGTAGACGGTGTGCCCTATCTGGAACAGGTCGGCACCGTGCCGATGCTCGACTGGGACGATCCCGATAAGAGTTGAGCGACGGATACGGAGACGGGAGCGGTAAGTGGGTAGGTATGTTTGCGCTCACGCAGGCGGCTACGCCGCCGCTCCGCATTTTAGTTTTTGGGGCGGCGCACTGGCGCCGGGCCGCTCTTCGCGGCCCCTACGGAGCTANCNAATGGGAGGCCTTAGTCCAGATTGGCCATGACCGCGTCGTCGATCTCGAAGTTGGAATAGACGTTCTGCACGTCGTCATCGTCTTCGAGCGCAGCAATGAGCTTCATCAACGTGCCGGCCTTGTCTTCGCCGACTGGGACCAGGTTCTGCGGCTTCCAGGTCGGGTTGACGCTTTCCGCTTCGCCCAACGTGCCTTCCAGCGCGCTGGCAACGTCGCCCATATCCTCAAAACCGCAATAGATGGTGTGGCCGTCGCCTTCCTCTTCCATGTCGCTGACAACGTCGTCGGCACCGGCTTCGATCGCCGCTTCCATCACCGCGTCTTCGTCACCTGCAGCGGCGGGATATTTGATCTCGCCAACCCGGTCGAACATGAAGCCAACGGAACCGGTTTCGCCCAGCTGGCCGCCGTTCTTGGTAAAGCAGGCGCGGACATTGCCCGCGGTGCGGTTCTTGTTGTCGGACAGGGCCTCGACGATCACTGCAACGCCGCCCGGGCCGTAGCCTTCGTAGCGGATTTCGAAATAATCATCGCCCTCGCCGACAGAGCCCTTGTCAACGGCGCGCTGAATGTTGTCCTTCGGCATCGACTGGCCCTTGGCGTTCTGGATCGCCAGGCGCAGGCGCGGGTTGCCGTCGGGGTCAGGGCCGCCCATTTTCGATGCAACGGTGATTTCCTTTGAAAGCTTGGCGAACATCTTCGAGCGCACGGCGTCCTGACGCCCTTTGCGGTGCATGATGTTCTTAAACTTACTATGGCCTGCCATGGTTCACTCCGGGAATTGATGACCCAATTCAAAATCTCGAGCGCTTATAAGAACTGAAACCCAGCGCGGCAAGCGCCATGGGCCGCTGTTTTCGCAAAAGCCGGCGCAGATCACGCCAAGCTCGCAAAACCGTGCGTTGGAAGACCCTTTTTGTTGATTCACACCCCCGTGACATCGGCCGCCACTTCGTTGCAGTCTGGGCCCGTTGGGGACGCTTTTTTCAATGTGGAGAGGAACACCATGTCAAAACAAGA
This sequence comes from Rhizobiaceae bacterium, assembly GCA_013214695.1. Lineage (GTDB taxonomy): Bacteria > Pseudomonadota > Alphaproteobacteria > Rhizobiales > Rhizobiaceae > Pseudahrensia. The sequence continues at coordinate 2,326 of JABSRX010000229.1, forward strand.
ACTCGACTGGATCAAGGTCGGCCACACATCGGACCTGCCGGAAGGCCGGGTGAAAACCGTCACCGCGCGCACCGTATCCATCTGTCTCTCCCATTTTGAAGGCCAGTGGGCGGCCATGGACAACCACTGTCCGCATCAGAAAGGTCCGCTGGGCGAAGGCTCGATTGAAAAGGGCGTCGACGACAAGTGCTGGATCCGCTGTCCCTGGCATGGTTGGGACTTTGACCCGCTGACCGGCGCGCCTCCGGGGGGGCACGAGGATACCGGGCAAAAACTCTATCCGCTGGAAATCCGCGACGAGGAAATCTTTGTCGGCCTCGAACCCGAACCGGCCCATGAACGCACTGTCACCGACGCCATGGTCGAGACCATGGGCAATTGGGGCGTCAAACGGGTCTTCGGCATGGTCGGCCATTCCAATCTCGGCCTGTCGGACGCCATCCGCATGCAGGTCAATTCCGGCGACATGGCCTATGTCGGCGTGCGCCACGAGGGCGCTGCCGCTTTTGCCGCCTCGGCCTATGGCAAGCTGACCGGCAAACCCGCCGCCTGTCTGACCATTGCCGGCCCCGGCGCCACCAATCTGCTGACCGGCATGTGGGACGCCAAGGTCGACCGAGCACCGGTGCTCGCCTTGACCGGACAGGTGCAGACCCAGGTCTTCGGCCCCGGCGCGTTTCAGGACATCGACCTGAAATCGGCGTTTGATGCGGTGGCACGGTTCTCCCAGCCGGTGCTGAGTTCGTCGAAGCATTCCGAACTGATGTCGCTGGCCTGCAAGACCGCGCTGGTCGAACAGGATGTCGCTCATCTGATTTTCCCCGACGATGTTCAAACCCTGCCCAGCGATGAAAAAGCCGGCGGACCGACCGGCCGGATGAGCGGACCGACGGTGACCCCGTCCCAGGACGATCTGCAGGCCGCCGCCGCGATGCTGAATGAAGCCAAGCGACCGATGATTGTTATTGGTCACGGGGCGGTTGAATCGCGCGCGGCGATCATCCAACTGGCCGAACGCATCGGCGCCCCGGTCGTCACCACCTTCAAGGCCAAGGGCCTGATTGCCGACAGCCATCCCAATGCGGCCGGCGTGCTCGGCCGTTCGGGTACCCCCATTGCCAGCTGGTTCATGAACGAAGCCGATCTGATCCTGGCGCTGGGCACCTCGTTTTCCAACCACACCGGCATCAATCCCGGCAAGCGCACGATCCAGGTTGATTTCGAGCGCATGCAACTGGGCAAATTTCATCCGGTGACCTTGCCCGTCTGGGGCGAGATCGGGGCGTTCTGCGACGCGGTGGCGCCGATGCTGGAACCGTCAGCCGAGGCCGACGACCAGATCACCGAACTGGCCGAGCGCTGGCAGTTCTGGCGCGACGAGAAGGCAACGCGGATTGGCGAAGAGGGCGGCAAGGGCATCGCGTCGGCGGTGATCTTCGACGTGCTGACCAAGCTGTGCCCAGAAGACGCGATCATCGCGGTCGATGTCGGCAACAACACCTATTCCTTTGGGCGCTATTTCGAAACCAAGGGCCAGCGGGTGCTGATGTCCGGCTATCTGGGATCCATCGGTTTCGGTTTCCCGGCCGCCATGGGCGCCTGGGCAGCTACTCAGGATTTCGATGAATATGCCGGACGCAAGGTCGTGTCGGTCTCCGGCGATGGGGGCTTTGGGCAATATCCGATGGATTTCACCACCGCCGTCAAATACAAGATGAACATCACCCACATCCTGCTGAACAACAGCGAGCTGGGCAAAATCTCAAAGGAACAGCGCTCCGGCGAATGGCCGGTCTGGGAAACCACCCTGCACAACCCGTCCTTTGCCGCCTTTGCCCGGCTGTGTGGCGGTCATGGCGAGCGGGTCACTGATCCGGACGACCTGACCCGGGCGATCCAGGAGGCGCTGGACTATGACGGCCCGGCGCTGGTGGAAATCATCACGGATGCTGAACTGGTCTGATCGGGTTGATGCTCGCCAGTTCCAGCAGAAACTTCTGGCGGATCATGTCCTCGAACGAGGCATAGCCCTTGGCGGCATGGACGAATGAGCCCGTGCCGCCTGCCACATTGTTGCGAAAATAGCCAACCAGGCCCTCATTCGGGCGGGTATGGGTGCCATCTGGAAACGGATTCAGCGAGTCTTCGATTGCCAGCACATTGATCACCACGCCTTCATCCACCGCCTGGTCGCGAATGCGTGCAACCTGGTGGCCGACATTGTTGGTGCCATCAGACGAGATGTCGATGATCCGGCGCATCGAATGCCCGGGCGCTTCG
>JABSRX010000230.1 GCA_013214695.1 Rhizobiaceae bacterium
TAGTGTATCGTATTCACTAATCACATTGACGATTGGAAACGTGTGATGAAAAGCCCTGAAATCAAGCAGGTCGCCCACCGCGATACCACCAGAATCGTCCACCAGGACAATATTGACAGACATTTGCACGAGTTTGACATTGACCTTCCGAAGGTCGACCTCCCGAAGGTCGAACCGACTGATACGCTCAATGGCCTTCAACTCCGAAAGTTGAGACGAAGCCGCGGCCTCAATCAGGTCCAACTGGCCGAGCTCTTGGGCGTAACACAGCCCAATATCTCCAGATGGGAAGCAGGATTTGAACCAACACCTGCCCGCCTGCGAGATCGCCTGAAGGACATTCTCACTGGCCACAACCGAAATGCGGGTGAATATTTCTGCCGCATTGCCAGAACCGATCCTTCGATCTCCGCCTTTGAGTGCAAGCAGTTTTCTATGCCGATCGTAGAGCTGTCGGACGAGATGGCGCATTTGTTGCCGGGTCAGGCCAGCGAATACAAAGGCAGGGATTTCCGGCGGGTATTCAAGACCGAGTGGATGGATGATCTCTTTGATGATCGGCCTTTGACGGACTTTACCCTCATTCACATCAACCATGATTTGATACCGGAGGAGGCAAATCCCAAGGTGCAGCCCAAACGGATAGACGCACTTCTCTATGTCGTCCAACCGGAGGCTGGTGTCCCGTTGATCCTGATCCATGGATACTATTCCAAATTCACCGGCGAGCCGCCCCGTCTGGTCAACGCGATTACCCTCGACGACGTCTGAGTTTCTCTGTGACTCCTGAGGCAAACTGGCCCAGCCAACCGGATGAGTTGGCTGGGATTTTTTTGACGGGTGCCGGTCGCATTCCATTGCCCTGAACCTCCCACATAAGGGTGACTAGGAATAAGCCATCCGTCCTGTCCGTAGTGACAGCGCGGCGCGTGTCGTCTATGTCCGGGGCCGGCACCAACATGAACCCCGACGGAACACAGTTTTCATGAACGACATCTGGCAAGGCCTGACCGAGGCGTTCCGGTTGATTGTTTATCTCGACCGGGACTTGTTGGAGATCGCTGCCCGCTCTTTGCAGGTCACAATCACGGCCGTCTTCATTGCCTCGCTCATCGGCTTGCCTTTGGGCGCCTTGCTTTCGGTCAACCGATTCCGCTTTCGGCGACCGACCATTGCGCTCCTCAACGCATTGATGGGCTTGCCACCGGTTGTTGTCGGCCTGATCGTCTACATACTGCTGTCGCGATCTGGCCCGTTTGGGGTCCTAGGCCTGCTGTTTACGCCAACAGCCATGATCATTGCGCAAGTCATCATCATTACACCCTTGATTGCGTCAATCGCGCATCAGGCCATTCGCGACCTGTGGGCGGAATATCATGATCTGCTAATTTCGCTGAACACCACAAAGACCCAGCGCATGCGTGCGCTGATATGGGACAGTCGCCGCTCCCTACTCACCGCCGCCTTGGCCGGTTTTGGGCGGGGAATTGGCGAAGTTGGCGCGATCATGATCGTCGGCGGCAATATCGATCATGTCACCCGTGTGCTGACAACCGCCATCGCATTGGAAACCGGCAAAGGCGATTTTGCGCTGGCGCTCGGCCTGGGCTTTGTCCTGATCGCACTGGCGATCGCCGTCAATCTGACCATCCACGCCGTCTCACAAACCGAACAAACCGGCCGCTGGTAGAGCACAAATCCCGGCTATCCGTTTTCGCTATTGCCAGGTTCCGGCCTTTGCGGCGCCTTGCCAAGATATTTGACCGACCATTCAGGATCGACTTCGCGGTGGTCATAGGTGCCCACCAAAATACCCCTGCGGCGGGATTTGCCCCGCCCGGCAATGATCTCTTTGTCGGATCGGGTGGTGCGTTGCGACATGCGGCGTCCCCATTTGCCCAATCGTTCATACATGAGATCGATGATCTCCTGATATTGCGGATCCGTACCGAGATCAAAAAACTCCTCGGGGTCATTTTCCATGTCAAACAGCATGGGCGGAAACGGCCCCGACTCATCGCCGCCTTCCGCATGCATGAATTTCCAACGCTTGTCGGCAACCATGAACAGGCGAGAGTCTGTCGGAGACAGGTTCAAGCGCACAGCCATGGGGGTTTGCGAGTAGTCATACTCGCTTATCGCATAGTCCCGCCATTCCTCGGGCTGTTCCCCCTTCAGGAAAGGCATCAGCGAGCGGCCTTCGATAATGTGGTTGGGCACTTCACCACCGCAATATTCGACAAAGGTCGCGGCCAGGTCGATGGCCTCGACCAACTCGTCACAGACCGTGCCGCGCCCCGCATCCGCCTCGGAAGATGGATCATAAATGATCATCGGTATCTTGGCAGACTGTTCATGAAACAGGTCCTTTTCGCCCAGCCAATGGTCTCCCAGATAGTCGCCATGATCGGAGGTGATCACGATCATCGTGTCCTCCATCCGGCCGGTTTTTTCCATATAGTCAAACAACACACCCATCTGATCGTCGCATTGTTTGATCAGGCCCATATAGGCCGGGATGACCACGTCGCGCACCTCATCGCGATGGAAGGCCTTCCCAATCGCATTGTTCATGAACTGCGCATAGACCGGATGCGGATTCTCACGCTCGTCAGGATGACGTGTGGCGGCGGGAACATGATTGCCGCCATACATCGCATGATAGGGTTCCGGCACGATATAGGGCCAATGCGGCTTGATGTAGGAAGCATGGCACATCCATGGCTCATCGGCCTGGTCGCCGGCAGCGTGCTCCTCCATAAAGCGAATGACCTCGCGTGTGAGCCACGGGGTTTCGGAATCTTCCTCGGCGATGTTGGCCGGCTTGTCGGCATGTTTCATAAACCAGCCGGACGCCATGTCACCATTTTCGTCAATCGCTGAATTGGCAAAATCGTGCCAGGGGTTTTCGCCCTCATATCCCTTTTGATTGAGATATTGATTATAGGGTGAGCGCTTTTGATCGTAGTAGCCGTCAGGCCCGTAGCCCCACAGGCCGTCGTCGCGGGTGAAGATATCAAAACCACATTCTGAAACCCGGGCGCCGATGACGCTGTCAGGCTGCAGGCCCAACCGCTCCATGCCTTCTTTATCGGCCGCCATATGGGTCTTGCCGACAATGTAGGAATTCATCCCAAGCTTGCGCAGATGATCGCCAATCGTGTGCTCACCCACCTTCAGCGGATAGTTGTTCCACTGTGCTCCGTGGCTGCTGGCATAGCGGCCTGTGTAAAAGCTCATACGCGACGAACCACATACGGGCGACTGCACATAGCAGCGGCTGAACCGCACACCGCGTTCGGCAATCCTGTCCACATGAGGGGTTTGAAGATGAGGATGGCCGGCGCAGCTGAGATAATCAAAGCGCAGCTGATCAAACATGATGAACAGGATATTCTTACGAGAGCCCGGCATGTCTACCCAAACGTCTATCGGTTGGCGTTAGCTCTGACCTACCGCACTAATGCGCTCAATCCCAATACAATTTCATTGGATTGGTCACCAACAATTGCTGCTGCAATTCCGGGGTCGGGGCAATGCGCGGCACCACGTCAACCAAGATACCTTCATCCGGCACATGAGACTTCATGTTGGGGTGGGGCCAATCCGTTCCCCACAGCACCCGGTCGGGAAACCTTGCGACCAGGGTTTTGCCGAACTCAATCACATCGTCATAGGGCGGACCATCCACCGTCAGCCGCTCCGGGCAACTGACTTTTGTCCAGATGTTCGGGTTCTCGTCCATCAACGCAATGAAACGCTGAAAGTCCGGATGGTCCACTCCTTTGGTCACATCCGGGCGCCCCATATGGTCCACCACAATGGTGGTTGGCAGCTGCTTCAGGAACGGCGTGAGTTCCTCCAGATCAGGCGCCTCGAAATAAACCACAATATGCCAACCCAGCTTGGCAATCCGTTCAGCGATGCCAAGAAAGACTTCTTTCGGTGTCGCATCCACCAATCGCTTGACGAAGTTGAAGCGCACTGCGCGAACGCCCGCCTCGTCCATGGCCTTCAGTTCATCATCGCTGATGTCGGGAGAGACCACCGCCACGCCTCGGGCCAAGTCACCCGCCGATTTCAGCGCATCAACCAAAGCATCGTTGTTGCGACCGTGGCATGAAGCCTGAACGATCACATTGCGCTCAAAGCCCAGATAGTCGCGCAGCTCAAACAGCTTTTCCTTTGGCGCATCGCAGGGCGTGTATTTGCGCTCCGGTGCATAGGGAAACACCTCGGACGGGCCAAACACATGACAATGTGCATCGACCGCGCCGGCCGGAGCGACAAATTTGGGCTTGGACGGGTTTGGATGGAACGGAAGGTAATCATCATCCATAATCTGTTTTTCAGCCATGACCCGTTTCCTGCGCGCTTGAATTTGCCCACGCCAAACTAGCGCTCGGCAGCCATTGGCTGCCAGCGCAATTGTCGCCTTTGTTATTCAAAATGTGTTTCGGTTAATCGCGTTAGGCGGTCAGGCCTTCAGGCTCTTCCAAACCGTTGGCACGGCAACAGGCCGTCACGGTATTGGCCAGCAGGCAGGCAATGGTCATCGGGCCGACGCCACCAGGCACCGGTGTAATGGCACCCGCCTTCTCCTTGGCACTGGCAAAGTCGACATCACCAACCAGCTTCATTTTCACCGAGCCATCGTCATTGGTGCCACGCTCAGGCGCTTCGATGCGGTTGATGCCCACGTCGATGACGGTTGCTCCGTCGGCGATCCAGTCACCGGTTACCATTTCGGCCCGACCAAC
>JABSRX010000231.1 GCA_013214695.1 Rhizobiaceae bacterium
GTTGATGCATTGCGGATCTTCCACCGAATCCGGGATCGGTAGGCCATAGAGGTCGGCAAATTCACGTTCCTCCGCCAAGCTCCTGGCAATCAGTTCAGCCCGCTCGCCGGTGAGTTGATCAATGGCGCAGATGGCCTCAATCTCAACCACATAGGTGATCGATATGCCCATCGCGGCGATGACCAGAGCCACATCCAGCCCCAGTCCCATCAGTCGCTTTGGTCGCGATGCCTGGGCCAAATCGCGCCACAGCGAATGCTTCAGCGCCACAATGGTCATCATCACCGCGAAGGCTAGGGGATAGAAATATTCATATGGAAATTTGCGAATGACAAAATTCGGATATCCCAGAAAGCCTTCAAACGCCGCATCCAAGCCCGGAATGCCGGGCATGGAATTGGCCAGTCCAACAATAATCAGCGAGATAGCCAACCAGTAGACGATGCGTTCGCCAAGATCCCTGTCTTTGCTGTTCGGCTTCGCTGGTTCAGACATGTTCTGCGCCTGATGAACCTGTCCATAGGGACGCCTCAGGCGGAGCTTGCGCCGCGACTGAAGATTGCAATTGAGGAAACAGCCCCGAGTACCAAATCAAACGTGGAAAGAAGTGCAGTTCGTCTTTGGGGATTATGGCTTGGCGCATTTGTCGATCTGGTAACCCGCCTCCTCCCAGGCGGCGACGGCGCCGGCATGGTACTTGAGTGGGTTCGGTCCGCACATGCCTGAGCGGACAACATCAACAATGCCGAAACCAGCATTTTTCGCAAAGGGCGCTTTGGCTTTCAACCGGTCCAGCGTGTCGATATGCGCTTTGGTCAGGCCTTTGGCCAGGTCAAACGACATGTCCTTGTGAACCACGTCGCCGCCTTTACCTGCAATGCCTCTAAATATGCCGTCTTCGGATTTGATCGTTACGCCGGGCCCCAGATCCATTTCGGAAACCGGCAAAGTAAAAGGAGCGTAGCCCGGAGCGCGCTGATATCGTTGAAAACCTTCGCCATCCCACTTGTTCTTGGGGACTGACCACACGGTTATATTCCCGGCTGCGACGGCGGCGGTAATACGGGTGTCGGGGATCAGAATGGGCAACACCATCGCGTCGGCAGATCCATCGGTGATGGTCTTGACGGCCTGCCCCCAATTGACCTGCACGCCTCTGTACCCGTCGCCCTCTTTCAAACCGGTGGAGAGTTGTATCACGGCATGAGCATTGGCCAGCGCGGCGCCTCTAGGCGGACCGTTGTAGATGGTTTTGCCTTCCAGGTCGGCCCAACCGTTCAGGCCTTTGGAATCGTAGGCATACAGGGTGATGATCCCCAGCGTGACCGGATAGAGCACACGCAGATTGGACGCCAGTTCAGCCCCCTTCTCCGCACCAAGCTTCGAATAAGGCCCCCGCCCCTTCGATAGCAGGAAGGGCAGAATGAACGGCGTGCCGGCAATGTCGGTATTGCCTGCAGCTACATTCTGAACGGAGTTGGTCAGGGTCTGGCCGTCGGAGACTTGAATATCGGCGATGTCGGCTTCTGCGGCGACTTCCGCCAGATGCGCCATCGACAGATAGATGGCGCCGCCTGGATAGGCTGTTTCGCCGGTCAAATTTTCAGCAGCCGGAGAAGCAGTTACCAAAAAAGTGGTCATGCTCAAAGTTATGAGCGAGTTTAAAAATTTCATCCCAATATCTCCCAAGCTACCCCAAGATTAAGAGACGGCTCATTTTGGCACACATATGAATAGGATTCAATCTAGATTGTATAGAACCCACATAGACTTGTGTAGAATTCCTGTGAGGCAATCCAAATCTGCCATTGCTGGCGATGCCCTATGCGGTTCATATATCGACAGAAATCCAGCTCAGGACGGTCAACGGTGACACAAAAATCGATGCACTTCTGGTTTGCCACGTGGTTCGGGACAGGTCTCGCCCCGAAGGCACCCGGCACTGTCGGGACGTTGGCCACGGTGCCGCTGCACTTTCTGCTGATCCAACTGCCAACCGCCGCTCATCTGATCTTTCTGATTGGTTTTGTTGTCCTTGCCACCTGGAGCGCCAATCGCCTGGCTGCGGACATGCAGATGAAAGACCCGCAAATCGTAGTGGTCGACGAAAGCGCCGGTGTGCTGATCGCCCTGTTCCTGATGGGGCCGACCACGCTGTGGACGGTCATCGCGGCGGTTGTGCTGTTTCGTCTGTTCGATATGACCAAGCCCTGGCCGATCAGTGCAGTGGAGAAATGGCAACCCGCGGGCGTTGGCATTATGGCCGATGATGTGGTTGCTGGAATTGTGGCAGGAATGCTCGTTTTTTGGGGTGCGCCGCTGCTACTGGGATAGATTTCACCTCCTTTTACACATTAGACAATTTACACAAGCATCTGATTTAATGTGATATAACTCCTTCTTAGAGGTACCCACCCTCGACCGTCATTTAATTGTCCCATTGTCCCGCCTAGAATTTGGCAGGTAAGGGCAATTGGTGGAAATCAACATGAAATCGACTCGCGTATTCTCATTCTTCGTCATTCTCCTGATGGCGTTCAGCTCCCAGGCTTGGGCGCAGGACACCAAACGCGAAATCGTTGTTTCGCCGGATTCCGACTATTTTGGTTTCGACCTGCGATCGGTCGAGAACGTCTCCCTGGATCAATGCAAGCAGGCCTGTCTGGACGACAATTCGTGTCGGGCCTTCACCTACAACACCAACGTCAACTGGTGTTTCCTGAAGAGTGATTTCAACCAGCTCATCGCCTTCGAAGGCGCTGTCGCGGGCAAAGTCGTCGAGGTGTCGACCGAAGCCGACCTTGGCGCGCCACCGCAGCTGGACTTCCTCGCAGCAGCCGAGCGCAACCGTGCTGTCCAATTCAGAAACGACATCGCCAACATCGCCATTGGTTCTGCCACCGGGCCAGTCTCTGTCCTGATCGACAATGCCCGCATCGCCCTGCGCGAACGCAAATACCCGACCGCACTGCGCTGGTATCAACTGGCGCTGAAGCGGACCCAGGGCAACGCGGTGGAATGGACAACCATTTCCAGAGAAGTCAGCGGCTGGTTGCGCACCAACCGGCTCTACAACCGCAGCCTTCAATCGCTGGCCTTTTCCGCCGCACTGAACGCCTATGGCTGGAGCCGTACCGAAACACCCCGCGCTTCGGCCATCACCGCTGTTGCCGAAGCGCTTGTGCAGCGCCGGCAGTATCGTCAGGCCATCGCCGCCTACCGGGCCAGCCTGGCACTCAAGGAAGTACCGGACACGCGCCTCGCCTTCGCGCAACTGCGCCGCGAAAAGGGCTTTCGGGTGACCAATCATGCCGTCGAGGCGGATTCGACCACGCCGCGCCTATGCGTGGATTTCAGCGAGGATCTGGCGAAATCCGGCACCAATTACGAAGACTATGTGACCACCGAAGGCACGACAAATACCGCTCTGACCGTATCCAATTCCCGTCTTTGTGTCGAAGGCCTGCAACATGGTTCTCAATACAAAGTGGTTCTGCGTCAGGGCCTGCCGGCTCAATCGGGTGAGGTCCTGCTGGACCCGGTTGATCTCAACACCTATGTGCGCGACCGCGCGCCAAGCGTGCGCTTCACCGGCGACAATTTCGTTCTGGCAAGCGCTGCCCGCCGCGGCATTCCCATTGTCGGCATCAATGCGCAAAAGGCAGAACTTGAACTGCTGCGTGTCGGCGAAAGATCCCTAAGCCGTGTGATTGCCGGCTCGAGCTTCCTGAAACAGCTGGAGCAGTATTCCGCTTCCAACATCAACTGGGATCTCGGTGAGTCGATCTGGAAGGGCTCGATCGATCTTCAGACCGAGCGCAACAAGGAAACCATCACCAGCTTCCCCATCGACGAAGCCCTGCCCGAGCGCAAACCGGGCATCTACATCCTGACCGCCAAAGCCGAGGGCGAAAAGCGCAACTCCTGGGATCCCTTGGCGACCCAATGGTTCCTGATCTCCGATATCGGCCTGGTCACCTATGCCGGCAATGATGGTTTGACGGTGTTTGCCAACTCACTGGATAGCGGGCAACCGCTGGCCAATGTCGACCTGCAGCTGCTGGCCCGCAACAATCAGATCCTGGGAACCGTTACTACGGATGAACGCGGACAGGCCCGATTTGATCCCGGCTTGATGCGTGGATCGGCGGGTTTGGCCGCCACGGTGCTGACCGCCAAGCGCAAGGCCAAAGATACAACCGATTTTGTGTTCCTCGACATCACACGGGCCGGCTTTGATCTGTCCGACCGCGGGGTAGAAGGCCGTACCTCGCCCGGTCCACTCGATGTCTTCACCTATCTCGATCGCGGCATCTACCGTCCCGGCGAAACCATTCATGCCGTGTCGCTGGTGCGCGACCAGAAGATCGAGGCCGTAACGAATCTGCCGATCACCATGATCCTGTCGCGCCCCGACAATGTCGAGGCGCAACGCATCGTCTCGACAGACGGTGCATTGGGCGGTCACGAGGCGGCCTTTGAATTGCCCGACAGCGCCATGCGCGGCGTCTGGCACCTGCGTGTCTACAGCGACCCCAAGGGAGCGCCGCTTTCCGAACAGAAGATCCTGGTCGAGGACTTTGTGCCTGACCGCATCGAGTTTGACCTGGCCAGCTCTGCCACAAAGCTGGTGACCGCTGCACCGGCCCCCATTCAGGTGAAGGGCAAATATCTCTATGGCGCCCCCGCTGCCGAGTTGGATCTTGAGGGCAACATTCGTCTGAAGCCGGTGCGCAATCGC
>JABSRX010000232.1 GCA_013214695.1 Rhizobiaceae bacterium
GGTGGGGAAGGGGCTGACCAGTTGGATGGTGGCGATGGCAATCGCGATGTGGCGGACTATTCCTGGTCCAACGAAGGTGTCGAGGTGAACCTGACCACGGGCATTGGCAGCGGTGGTCATGCGGAAGGGGACAAGCTGGAGAACATCGAGTATGTCTACGGCTCCTTTTTCGATGACGTGCTGACCGGCGATGACGGGGTCAACCGTCTGATTGGTGATTTTGGCGACGATGCGCTTTACGGCATGAGCGGCAACGACATTTTGCTGGGCGGTGCCGGGGCCGATTATCTGGATGGGGGTGCCGGTCGCCGTGACGCCGTCGAGTTTGGCAACGCGAACACCGGTGTGGGCGTCAATCTCGCGACAGGTGGCTTTGCCGGCGAAGCTGACGGCGATGTCTATGTCGATATCGAATTTGTCTATGGGTCCGATTTTGACGATGACATCACCGGCGATGATGCCGTCAACCGTCTGGTGGGCCAGGACGGCGACGACCGACTGAACGGTGCCGGTGGCAATGATTATCTGATTGGCATGTCTGGCAATGATATTTTGATTGGCGGCGCAGGCAACGACGTGTTCCTGTTCAAGCGGGCCTTCGGTGACGACGTGATCGAAGATTTTGCTGCCGGCAAAGGACGCACAGACCGCATTTGGATCGACAATCTGGGTGTCGACAATTTTGCCGACCTTCAGATGTCCGAGCGCGGCGGCGACACGATCATTGATCTGCAGACCTATGGAACCATCACGCTTCTGGGTGTTGGTATCAGCGATCTGGTGGCTGACGATTTCATCTTCTAACTGAGGCGCGGCACCGCTACTTGATCTTGCCGCCTTTCGTGTAGGACAGGCCTTCCCGCAGCATGTGGGAGACTTCCGCGATGCGCTTTTGGATGGTCGCCTCGGTCTTGGCCGATGCGACCCGATAGGCGAAGCTGCGCTGCTTGCCTGCGGTGATGGATTGCCACTTGCTCATCAGTTCTGCGTCGTTGTCGATCGCCGTCTGCATTGCATCAGGAATGTCCACCGCCGTTTGATCGCCCACCTTGAAACGCAGTTCGACAATATCACCAAGCTGCAGTTCTGCTTCCTTCAGGATCGGCTTTGGCACGATCATGTAGTAGCTCTCGTTCCCCGCGGGCTGCCATGCGCTGTTGAAAGGATGATCATTGATCTCGCCCTCAATGCGAAGCCGGGGATGCTCGGCCATATTCAGCGGTTCAACGAACTCAGGTGGCAGCCAAACAACCGTGTAGGGGAGCTTTCGTGGCCCCTTGCCAACCAGATGGCGGGCGATGTCGGTTTCGGTCTCAAAGTCATAATAGGCCATGGGCCGACCGTATCAGGCGGCCGGACTTCGCGACAACAGCCCTTCTGTCAGGGCGTACGTGGCGCATCGCCGCAATCAGCCTATGCGATTGCGCCGGGCTGCTCCTGGATGATGAAATGGGCGCCTTGTTGATCGCAGACGATCTGGCGGCCCTGTGTCAGTACTGCGCTGGAACCTCCACCTCTCGCGTTGAGCTGGTTGACCGTGACTTCAACGGAGCCGACCAGAAAGCCGGGCATCCAGTAGCGAAAGCTGCCGCGAATGGTTTCAGGGACTTCCTCGGCCTGTCCCACGATGGAGCCATCGCGGTGCAAGATGTCGAATACCGGCCAGGGCTGCTGTTTGTTTGGGACAAATTCCCAGCCAAAGAGGTCGCGGTAGAAAGGTTCGATTTTGCCAACGTCATCGACATGGTGATAACGGGTCGTGACCGCGCCGATCTGCTGGCTCGGTGGCGCCAAGTCGGCCCCTTCATATAGCGTGAAGCCGGCGCCTGACGGGTCCCGCACCAGCGCAATGCGTGCATCCTCGCCAAAGTCTTCCGGGGCTACTTCGATGATGACGCCTTCATGGGTGCCGGCCTGGTGAACGACAGCGTCCAACTGGTCGACCTGAATGTAGGACATCCAGAATGAGGGCATGTTGATATCGACCGGCCGCTGCGGCATCGGAAACAAGGCGGCTACTTCCGCTTCGCCGAGAAAGGCAAAGCTGTAACTTGGGTTATCTTGATAGGTCCAAGAAAACAGATTGGCGTAGTCCGCACACGCCATCGCAAGATCAAAGGTCGACAGGTCGGTCCAGACAAATTTGTTGTTAGCGGTCACTGGTTGCTGGTCCCGTCAGTTGTGCCGCAGAAGCGGCCGCGTCAGGCAGGTCGGGCCGCCTTCACAGCCGATGCACAGCGCGTCGCCGGCAAAAGTGGTGACGACAATGCCGGCCTCCTCCAATGCGGCGCGGGTTTTGGGAATACCATCGAGCATGATGCAATGCCCGGGAGACGTCGCCAGCACATTGGTGCTCAGCGTGCCCGTCGACTGGAATTCATCAAATGCGGCGGGGATCAAGTGGTAGCCCAGGTCCAGCATCAAGGCGCGCAGCGCCACCGGCACAAGCTCCAGCACAACCAGGGCCGTGCGGGTATCGACAAGGCTGATCAGCGACATCAGATGCAGGCAGGCATCTTGTCCCTGATAGAAGGGCAGGTCAAAAGATCGCGCGTCGATGCCTTGCGCGTTCAGTAAGGTGCTGATCTGCTCGATGCCTTCTTCATTGGTGCGAAATCCGCGGCCGATGGCCATCAGATTGGTGTCCAGCCACAATGTGTCGCCGGCTTCCGCACGGGCTTCGCCGACCACTTCGCCAACGATGGGAATGCCCTGGCTCTCATAGAATGCCCGATGGACCTCCTGCTCACCGCGGCGCAATGCCTTGCCGGGGGACATCAATATCGCCCCCTGCGGCGTTATCAACGACGCGTCATAGGTGAACACCGCGTCGGCAATACCGCGATCGTCGCCGTCCATCCACACAACGTTGCAGCCAGCGTTCGATAAGCAATCGGTAAAGGCGTCGTGCTGAGCGGTGACCAAAGCCGGATCAAACTGGGGGCCATAATGCCATTTTGATGGATCAGCACCGGTCAGCGATGGGCCCGGGCGGCGCGCCGCGACCCGCCGCAGCGGCGCCGTCATCGAGGAGACACCGAAGCTCATTCGTTGCCCTGCACGCGCTCAAGATGGGGAGCGTCGGCATCGATCAGCCCCAGCGCATCCTGGGTTGAAATCGCCGTGCAGAACTCGCCGTTCAAACTGGCGATCGCCATGTTGTGCACCAAGTCGGGATCATAGTCGGTGCCGTCGATGCCAATGGAATTCATGGTCGAGCAGGCGTCGTGGACGAGATAGGTGTCGAAGCCCATATTGCCGGCCATGCGCACCGTGGTTTCGACGCAGACATTGGTGAAGAAGCCGACAACGCAAAGCCGCTGGATGCGGGCCCGGCGCAGGTCGAGTTCCAGCGACGTGCCGATGAAGCCGCTGTTGACCGACTTCGATACCGCAATGTCGCCGGGCAGGATGTCCATGCCGTCCAGTTGCTGGCCGGATTCCAGCGACAGTTTCAAGGGTGAGCCTTCTTCCACAGAGTCGTGGCGCGTGAAGGCGACCTTGCCGCCGCGGTCCCGCCATGTGGCCAGTATCTGGCGGATATTGTCCTTTGCCTGAGGATTGTTGGCGCGTCCGGTCGGGCCGCCGTAGTAATCGGTGTCATCGACACCCTTTTGAACGTCGATCAGGAGGAGGGCTGTCGCGTCGTCAAACTGCGCAATCATCGAGTGTCTCATTGGAAATGAATCTGATTTGAGGACCAGCATATCATTGCTGCTGATCAGACGTCGACGACTTTTCCCGGGTTCATCATCGCATTCGGGTCGAGCAGGGACTTGATGCTGTGCATCAGTTGAAGTTCCGTTGCCGACTTCTGCCCGGTCAGGCGCTTGACGTTTTCGATGCCGACGCCGTGCTCGGCGCAGATCGACCCGCCCATTGACCAGATCAGCGCATCCATGCGCTGGTAAAGCTGGGCGCAGAGCGCCTCCGCTTGCGGACCATCGGGCATGCCTGGAAAGGCCATTGTGTGCAGATTGCCATCTCCGACATGGCCGAAGGCATAGAACTTTCCTTCGGGGCACATCTCCAGAACCAGCTGTTCTGCGCGCGGAATGAACTCGGTCAGACGGCTAATCGGCAACGACACATCCCATTTGATCAGCTTGCCGTCATACAGTTTCTCAGGCGGAATTTCATCGCGCAGGTGCCACAGGTTCTGTTCCTGAGCGACCGATTGGCTCACCACGGCGTCGCTCAAAAGAGCGGCATCGGAGGCGCGCTCGAAGAGGTGCAGCAGGCGGCTCTGAACTTCTTCTGCCTCGCGTCCGGAAAAACGGATGAGGACACACCAGTCTGCTTGTGTGATCAGCGGTGGCTGGATGGCCGGTTTGACCTCGGGCACCCGCCGAACGCCGGCACCCGGCAGCAGCTCGAAGGCCGTCAACGCATCGCCGCCGATGTCGCGGACCATGGCAAACAGGTCCATCAACCGCGATAGGTCGGTGAGGGCACCGAACATCGATTGATCTACCGGTTGCAACGGATGCAATCGCAGGCACGCCTTGGTGATGATGCCCAATGTGCCTTTGCTGCCGATGAACAATTGCTTGAGGTCATAGCCCGACGCATCCTTGCGCAAGGCGCGCAACCCGTCCCATATCGTGCCGTCGGGCAGCACGATGTCGATGGGCTCGAGGCATCCGGCGTTCATGGGGATGTCGGCATCGACGATGGTACGGAAGCAGTAGAGCACCGCCGCATTGG
>JABSRX010000233.1 GCA_013214695.1 Rhizobiaceae bacterium
GCTTCCTCAACAGCCCGGATCGTTATCTCGAACTTGTCGCGTCGATCCATGGCGAGTTGCGCGATGATCCCCAGCTCCATCTCGGCATCGCGCCCCATTCCCTGCGGGCGACATCACCAGATGATCTTGCGGCAGTCCTCGGCGCGCATGCCGCCGGTCCCATCCACATTCACATATCGGAACAGCCCCGAGAGGTTGAGGAAATCCAAAACTGGCTGGGGGCCCGCCCGGTAGAATGGTTGCTGGCCAATCATGCTGTCGATCAAAACTGGTGCCTTATCCACGCCACCCACATGACCGAGGCTGAGACCATCGACATGGCGAGGTCCGGCGCGGTGGCCGGTCTGTGCCCGGTGACGGAAGCCAATCTCGGCGATGGCCCGTTCAACGGCAAAGGCTATCTGGAGGCCGGCGGTGACTTCGGGGTCGGTTCCGATTCCAATGTGCTGATCTCGCTAACCGAGGAATTGCGGACACTGGAATATTCCCAGCGACTGCGGGATCTTGCCCGCAACGTGCTCGTGGTCGGCGAGGGCTCGGTCGGCCACGCCCTGTATTGCGGTGCGGCGCAGGGCGGGGCCCAGGCGCTGGGGCGTGGATCAGGACAGATTGCGCAGGGCGCATGGGCCGACCTGATGGCCATCGACAGCAGCGATCCGGCTTTGTGTGCGTTGAACAGCGCGCAATTGCTGGACGGGCTGGTCTTCGCCGCCAAGGACCGTGTCGTCACCGACCTATGGTCGGCCGGGCGCTACGCGGTGCGTGCCGGACGCCATGTGGATCGCGCGAAAATCACAATGGCCTATCGCGAGGCGATTTCCAGCCTGATCGCCGCGATCTGACGCAAACCCCTTGCACAGCCGCGACGGCTGTTCGATGTTGGGCAAAACGAAGCGCTGGGTTTTGCATGAGCAACAACAAAACGCTGGAAGGCGAGTGGGACTATATCATTGTTGGTGGCGGGACAGCTGGCTGTGTGCTCGCCAACCGGTTGAGCCAGGACGGCAGCAAGAATGTGCTGTTGTTGGAAGCCGGGGGCAATGACAATTACCACTGGGTCCATATCCCCGTCGGTTATCTCTTTTGCATCGGTAATCCGCGCACCGACTGGATGATGAAAACCGCCAATGAGGCCGGCCTCAATGGAAGGTCGCTGGTCTATCCACGCGGCAAGGTTCTGGGCGGCTGCTCGTCGGTCAACGGCATGATCTACATGCGCGGTCAGGCGCGCGACTATGACGGCTGGCGCCAGATGGGCAATGCCGGCTGGGGCTGGGATGACATCCTGCCTTACTTCAAGCGCTCCGAGGACCACCACAAGGGCGACAGCGATCTGCACGGCGCGGGTGGTGAGTGGAAGGTCACCACCCAGCGGCTGAACTGGGAGATACTCGAAGCCTTTCAGGAAGCGGCAAGCGAGTTCGGCTATCAGCCGGTCGATGATTTCAACGCGGGCACCAACGAAGGGTCAGGCTTTTTCGAGGTCAATCAGAACAAGGGCGTGCGTTGGAACACCACCAAGGCGTTTCTGCGCCCGGCGATGAAGCGCGGCAATTTGCGGGTCATGACCCATGCCAATATTGAGCGGATCGTGCTGGAGGGAAAGCGCGCCAGCGGCGTTGAGTTCACCCATAGTGGCGAGCGCATCGAGGCGAAAGCCAAGCACGAAGTCCTGCTGTGCGCCGGGTCCATCAACTCGCCCAAAATCCTCGAATTGTCCGGTATCGGGCGCGGTCAAATCTTGAGCCATCATGGCATTGACGTGGTGCATGAAAGCAAGGGCGTCGGCGAAAACCTGCAGGACCACCTGCAGATCAGAACCGTCTACAAGGTCAAGAACACCCGCACCCTGAACGAGCGCGCCAACAGTTTCTTCGGCAAGATGGCCATTGGTCTCGAATATGCTCTCAAGCGCAGCGGACCGATGTCGATGGCGCCGAGCCAGTTCGGCCTGTTCACCAAGAGTGACCCGTCGCTGGAAACCCCGAACCTGGAATATCACGTCCAGCCCCTGTCGACCGACCGGCTGGGCGAACCGCTGCATCCGTTTCCGGCCATCACGGTTTCCGTCTGCAACCTGCGGCCGGACAGTGTTGGCTCCAGCCACATCACGACGACCGACAGCGCTGTTCAGCCAGATATCAAGCTGAATTATCTGAGCGCCGAAAGCGATAAACTGGTGGCCGTGGAATCGATCAAACAGGCGCGCCGCATCATGTCGGCCAAGCGGTTGCGGGAATATGAACCCGAAGAGTTCCTGCCGGGTCCGCAGGTGGCCTCGCATGACGATATCCTGCGCGAAGTCGGCAACATTGCCACAACGATTTTTCACCCGGTCGGCACCTGCAAGATGGGCAGCGACGCCAACGCCGTTGTCGACCCGTCATTGAAGGTGATTGGCCTTGAAGGTCTGCGGGTGGTCGATGCCTCCATCATGCCGAAGATCGTCTCGGGCAATACCGCGTCGCCGGTGATCATGATTGCCGAAAAGGCGGCCGACATGATCAAGGCAGATGCGCGCTAGGCGTCCGCTCATGACGCCTAACCGACGTGATATTCTGACGACAGGCGCCGCGTTCTGCCTCGCCGGTGGGATGTTTGCCAAAGCCGAAGGAAGCAATGCTGTGAAGCTGCATGTGCCAGCCGAAGAAGAAAAGCATGACCGGACCTTCATGCAATGGCCGGTCGATCGACGGGTGCATGAGGATCCGGTGTTCCTGGAAATCCTGCAGCAAACCATCGCCGACATCGCCAATTCGATCGCCGCATTTGAGCCCGTCGTGATGCTGGCCGCGCGGGATGATCATCGCGCGGCGCGGCGTTTGCTGTCGCGCGACGTGGAGCTCTGGGACATTGCCACGGAAGATCTTTGGTGCCGGGATTCTGGACCGCTGTTTGCCTTTGATCCGGCGGACAAACTCGTCGTCAGCCATATTCAGTTCAACGGTTGGGGCAACAAGCAGGTGCACCGCCGTGACGGGCAGATCGCACAAAACGTGGCTGAGCGCCTGGGTGTGCCGATCCTTGCGAGCGGCCTGATCGGTGAGGCGGGGGGCGTTGAACATGATGGCCACGGCTTGTTGATGGCCCATGAAAGCTCCTGGCTGAACGACAACCGCAATCCTGGTCTCAGCCGTGATGACATAGAACAACGCCTGCTTGCCGCCTATGGCGCGCAGCGGATGATCTGGTCGCCCGGCGTCTGGGGCGAAGACATCACCGATTATCACATCGATTCCCTGGCCCGTTTCACCGGCCCCGGTCGGGTGTTGATCAACTTGCCGGACACGCCTGATAATCGTGATCCGTTCCATCTGGCGGCGCTGGACACGCACGATGTTCTGGAAGCGGCAGGGATGCAAATGGAGGTCATCCCGGAGCCGGAAGTGCGGCGGGTCAAGAGCTACGACTTCGTCGCGTCCTACGCCAATTACTATGTTTGCAACGGTGCGGTGATGGCCGCGCAATTTGGCGACGGCGTCACCGACAAGATCGCCGCAGATGCCCTGAAACGCCATTATCCGGGCCGTGAAATCGTCCAGATGAACGTTGATGCCTTGGGCGAGATCGGCGGTGGCATTCACTGTGCGACCCAGCAAATGCCGGCCACTGCCTGAGCGATCCCGTCGGATCAGTCGTGTGGTTTGTCAACACCGGGGAAGGCCGTCGTAAAAAGAGCTTGATTCGCCAGACCATTTGCGACACATGCAGCCCAACGTGCCAGACAGAAACGACGCCATTGTCTGTGACACGCCACCAAGCTTTATTGCGAAAATTTAGTCATTGACCCCATTGGGCCAACGGCACCACTCGATATATGATTTAGCGGGACGCCAGATTGCGCCCGGCGAACTCTGAAGGGAGGATTTGCACCATGGATGCAGGTGAACGCACCGACCCGTATGGTGTCGACCGCTGGGGTGACGGCTATGTGCTGGAAATGGAAAACGGCGATCTCGGCCTGTTGAATCCGCTGCAGCCCGACGCCGCGCCGGTCAGCCTGCCAAGCGTTGTCGCCAGCCTCGAAGAGCGCGGCATCCAGACGCCGGTGATGATCCGTGTCGCCTCCTATCTCAAGCACTCGATCCACAGCCTGAACACCTGTTTCACCGATGCCATGGAAACCTATGGCTATACCGGTACCTATCGCGGTGTTTTTCCCATCAAGGTCAATCAACAGGCCCAGGTGATCAAGCGCATCACTGAATACGGCGCGCCCTATCATTTTGGCTTGGAAGCCGGGTCCAAACCGGAACTGGTGATTGCCCTGTCGCAGCAATTGTCATCGCAGGCGCTGATCGTCTGCAACGGGGTCAAGGACCGCGAGTTTATCGAAATCGCCCTGCGTGCCCGCAATCTGGGCTTCAACCCGGTCATCGTGCTGGAAAGCATGAGCGAGCTCGACCTGGTCATCGATGTGGCCCAGGAACTGGAGATCGAACCGTTGCTCGGCGTGCGCATCAAGCTGAACCATCGGGTCAGCGGCAATTGGGCTGAAAGCTCAGGCGACCGCTCCACTTTCGGACTGTCGATCAATCAGATTGTCGATGCCGTCGACAAGTTGCGTGACGCTAACATGCTGCATTGCCTGGTGTTGCAGCATTCCCACCTCGGCTCGCAGATCCCCAATGTCAACGATGTCCGCCGCGCCGTTACCGAAGCTTGCCGCGTCTTCACAGCCCT
>JABSRX010000234.1 GCA_013214695.1 Rhizobiaceae bacterium
CAGTTTAAATGCCGCACACAGCCTCATTCATTGGTAGTGGAGGCGGGTTTTCAAGGAGTTTTTGTGTCTTTTCGTGCCAAAGAACGGTTCTAGAGCCCCGTTCTAGTCCTTGGATTTCTTGCGCAGCTTGTAGGTCAGGGCCAGGGCAATACAGTGGCGCAATTCTGCCGCCACCGACCCGATCTCGGATTTGATTACCAGGGCAAACGGGCCCTGATAATCAAATCTGAGATCGCCCCAGTGGAAGCTGAATTGCGCCACTGTATTGCCCTGGCGCTGACCTACAAGCTGCGTAAGAAATCCAAGGTCTAGAGCGAAAAGACACAAAAACACCTTGAAAACCCGCCTCCACTACCAATGAATGAGGCTGTGTGCGGCATTTGAACTGGACATATGGCACGTTTTGCTCTTTATGCCCCCCAACGCATGTCCACTTGGGCATGGGAACGTAAATCTGTGGCCTGATGACGGCTCATTTGAACCGGCGTTCAGACCACCCTCCACCCGGAGGAAACGTGAAAGAGGGGGCATTATGCTCGAATACATTCCACCACTTATGGGCGTGATCGGCCTTGTCGTCGCCTACATCCTGTACGGGATGGTTATGAAATACCCTGAAGGGGAAGCGGCGATCAAAAAGATCGGCGACCAGATCCATGAAGGCGCTATGGTCTTCATGAAGCGTGAATACAAGATCCTTCTGATGTTCCTGGCAGCACAGATCGTTCTGACCTTTGTCTTCCTGGGCACAAGCGTTGCCATCGCGGTTATCGTCGGTGCGGCTTCGTCCTCGATTGCTGGTTGGATCGGCATGTACTCCGCCACCAAAGCCAATGTCCGCACAGCTACTGCTGCGCAGGCTGACGGCGCTGCAAGCGCTCTGTCGGTTGCTTTCTTCGGTGGTTCGATCATGGGTCTGTCCGTTGCCTCTCTCGGCCTGATCGGTCTGGGTGGCCTGTACTGGTACCTCGGCGGTGACGCCCACTCTCTCGAAGGCTTCGGCATGGGCGCATCCACTGTTGCCCTGTTCAGCCGTGTTGGCGGTGGTATCTTCACCAAAGCTGCTGACGTTGGTGCCGACCTGGTTGGTAAAGTTGAAGCCGGTATCCCGGAAGACGATCCACGTAACCCTGGCGTTATCGCCGACAACGTGGGCGACAATGTTGGTGACGTTGCCGGCATGGGCTCCGACATCTTCGAATCCTACTGTGGCGCGATGATTGCCACCATCGCGATTGCGGCGACTTCGATTGCCGTTGCCGATGGCCAGGCCAACATGATGATCCTGCCACTGGGTCTGGCGGCCTTGGGTCTGATTTCGTCGATCATCATGATCTTCGTTGTTAAAGCCCGCTCCGCTGCTGAGCCTGCTTCGGCTCTGCGTACCGGTACGCTGGGTGCGCCGATCCTGTTCCTGGCAGCCGCTTACGTGCTGGTTTCCTATCTCGGCATTTCCACCAATATTTGGTGGGCGGTTGTGACCGGTGCAGCTGGTGGCGTCGCCATCGGTCTGATCACCGAATACTACACAGCTGGCGGCCCAGTTCGCCGCATCGCTCAGTCCGGTGAAACCGGCTCTGCGACCGTGATGATCACCGGCCTGGCTGTTGGTATGGAATCGGTTGTTATTCCGCTGCTGTGTATCGCTGCAATCGTCTTCGTATCGACCGCTCTGGCTGGTCTGTACGGTGTTGGTATCGCTGCTGTCGGCATGCTGGCAACTGTTGGTATCACCATGGCCATCGACGCTTACGGCCCTGTTGCAGACAATGCCGGTGGTATTGCTGAAATGGGTGGCATGGGCGAAGACGTTCGTGAAATCACCGACAGCCTCGACGAGCTCGGCAACACAACTGCTGCGATCGGTAAAGGTTTTGCGATCGGCGCTGCTGCGCTGGCCGCTCTGGCGATCATCGCGGCCTTCGTGTCGACAGTCGCCAAGAACAACCCTGGCTTCTCGCTGGAACTGTCTGAGCCGCTTGTCCTAGTGGGGCTGTTTATCGGGGGCACGATACCGTTCCTGGTATCTGCCCTGACAATGACTGCTGTGGGTGAAGCTGCATTCGACATGATCAACGAGATCCGTCGTCAGTTCAAAGAGATCCCTGGTCTGATGGAAGGCAAAGCCGACCCAGACTCTGCCAAGTGTGTTGATATCGCCACCTCGGCTGCGCTGAAGCGCATGCTGCCTCCTGGTGTTATCGCGGTTTGTGCGCCTCCAGTTGTTGGTCTGCTGATCGGCCCACAGGCTCTGGGTGGCATGCTGGCCGGCGCTCTGCTCGGCTGTGTTCTGATGGCCCTGATGATGGCGAATGCCGGTGGTGCCTGGGACAACGCCAAGAAGTACGTTGAAAAAGGCAATCTCGGCGGTAAAGGCACAGACACCCACGCTGCTGTGGTTGTTGGTGACACCGTTGGTGACCCATTCAAGGATACGTCTGGTCCGTCCATGAACATCCTGATCAACGTCATGGCGATCGTCAGCCTGGTGATTGCACCACTGCTGTAATCGGCATCGATATCGAATTAAGAAAGGCCCGGTTTCGACCGGGCCTTTTTTTATGCCAAGCTGGCGGTGAGAAGATTTGCGGCGCGCAAGCCGACAAACGAAAGCCCGCACCATGGCCGTCAAACGCATCGTCACCAACATCGCTGCCGCTCCCATCGACGCAGTGCGCCAGTTCTATGTCGATCTGTTCGATCTGGACATTGTCATGGACATGGGTTGGATCGCCACGCTGGCCTCGGGCGAAACCGCGCCGGTGCAGATCAGCATTGCCGCGCAAGGTGGGTCGGGCACCGCCGTACCGGACCTGTCGATTGAGGTTGATGACCTCGATGCAACCTATCAACGAGCCCAGGAAATGGGCCTGACAATCGACTATGAACTGACCACCGAGCCCTGGGGCGTGCGACGCTTCTATGTGCGCGACCCGGCGGGCAAGCTGCTCAACATTCTCTCCCACTGACACAGATGTGAAGCGCGCTACAGACGACAAATTTGCTGCAGAAGCGTTTTTCGCGCAGACTTTTGCAAAGACCGCAACACGGAGATGTCGTCATGTTCCATCGCGCAGTCCTGGCCAGTCTGGTTGTGGCCGGCACGGTCCTGACGCTGCCGGCCACCGAAACGTCGGCCAATTCGCTCGGGCCGTCAGTCGTTCCCAAACTGTCGCTCACCGCGTCGCTCGCCGCCGAGCCGGTCGATATGCTGCTGTGTCTGGCCGCCGATGTTTCGGAAAGCGTCACCGAAGGGGAGCGTGATCTGCAGAAGCAGGGCCATGCCGCGGCGATTTCCGATCCGCGCGTTGTCGACATCATTGAAAGCGGTGTGCACGGCAAGATCGCCGCGCTGTATATCGAATGGGCCGATCAGGACCAGCAGTTTATCGGCGCCGACTGGCACATCATCGAGGACCAGCAGTCGGCGGAGCGCTTCGCCAATGCCATCAGTACCTCGCCTGCCCCGCCCTGGATCGACTGGGAAGTCCGCAACACCTCAACCAGCGAAGTGCTGCGCTATTGCCTGAAGCAATTCGACGAAGCGCCTGGGCACTCGATGCGCCGGATCATCGATATCTCGTCTGATGGCACCAACAATGTCGGCCACCAAGTGGCGCGCATTCGCGACCAGGCGGTGGACGAAGGCGTGGTGATCAACGTGCTGGCAATCGAGGATTCGCTGAACCCGTTTCCCGACGGCACCCATACCCGCCCGAGCGAGGGCCTGGTTGGCTATTTCCGCAACAATGTGGCGGGCGGCACGGGCTCATTCGTCCATGCCGCCAAGGGCTATGCCTCGTTTGAGGACATGATCCGCCAGAAGTTCCTGCTGGAACTGGCGAGCATCAACCCGATTAGACCAATTCAGCATCCGTGATGATTTCCACCAGCGCCGGGCCGTCATAGTCCAGCGCCTCCTTGATCGCCCGGGTCAGGTCGTCCGGATCAGTGACCCGCTCGCCATACCCGCCACACAGCCGGGCAAAGGCAGCAAACGACGGGTTGTGCAGGGTGGTCTCCCAGACCGGCCATTCGCCGGAGCGTTGTTCCTTTGAGATTTTGCCCAGCTCGCTGTTGTTCAGCAAAATGTGGGTGATGTTCATCTTGTATTTGACGGCGGTGGTGAAATCCATCGGATACTGTCCAAAGCCACCATCGCCAGAGACCGACACCACTTTGCATCCGGCATATTCATCAAAATCCTGGGTCGCTGCCCAGGCCCCCATGGCGGCGGGGAAACCGAAGCCGATGGATCCCAGATAGCCAGACATCAACACCCTCTGGCCCTTGGTTTCGAAATAGCGCCCAAAGGAATAGGTGTTGTTGCCGACATCGACCGCGATGATTGCATCTTCCGGGCACAGCTTGGTCAGCACGTCGAAAATAACCGCCGAAGCAATACCTTTGCCCCCATCTTCACCAATCCGCGTCGCCTTCTCGTCGCGCCAGAACTGCCATCGCTCGGCCAGTTCGGTGATCTGGTCGTCGGCGTCGGCTGACGGCTCCAGCATCGGTGCCACCGCGTCGCAGAACGCCCCGATCTCACCCCAGACGGGCAAGGTCACCGGATGAAACTTGCCCAGCTGCATGCGCTCGAAGTCAACCTGGATCGTGCGCTTGCCGGGATTGATGCCGGTGTGGTTGGAAAACGA
>JABSRX010000235.1 GCA_013214695.1 Rhizobiaceae bacterium
CAGCACAGATACGATCTGTGGCGCTGTCGTTTCAGCGACTCCACCATCTAGTCCCAAATCCAGTTCCACAATTTGGCCTTTTCTTACGTGACCTCGTCACATGCCTCGGCTATGACAGGCAAAACAATCACCCAACTATGGGTGATAACAAATGGAGACGCACCCATGAAATTCTTTCTCGACACAGCTGATGTGGATGAAATCCGCCATTGGAGCCAGACAGGCCTTTTGGACGGCGTCACCACCAACCCTTCGCTGATTCTAAAGTCCGGACGCGACATCAAGGAAGTTCTGGCCGAGATTTGCGATATCGTTGATGGCGACGTCTCTGGTGAGGTTGCGGCCACCGACTATGACACCATGCTCAAAGAGGGCCGCGAACTGGCGAAGATCGCCAACAATATCTGCATCAAACTGCCGATCACCATGGACGGGCTGCGGGCCTGCAAAACCTTGGTTGATGAAGGTTTCAAGACCAATATGACCCTGTGCTTCAATGCCAATCAGGCATTGCTCGTGGCCAAGGCTGGCGGCACCTATGTATCGCCGTTTATTGGTCGGTTGGACGATATGGGCATCGACGGCATGGAGCTGATCGAGGAAATCCGCGCGATCTACGACAATTATGCGTTCGACACCGAGATCCTGGCCGCTTCGATTCGCACCGCCAACCATGTGAAAGCGTGTGCCATTGTTGGCGCTGACGTGGCCACCATGCCACCAAGCACAATCGAAAAACTGGTCAAACACCCACTGACAGATAACGGCCTGGCTGCCTTCCTGGCCGACTGGGAAAAGACCGGTCAGACCATCTGATTCGCAACTAAACACTAATCCGGTGGCCATCAAAGGGTGGCCACCTTTAAACCCATTCCTAACTTCCCGCTGTCATTGTGACAGCCATGAGCACGTCACCGCAAATTCTGATCTTTGCCGCCCCCTGCCTGACCAAGGCGATGGGTGCCTGGCTTGAGCATCTCAAGTCCGAGCGACGTCTCGCATTGAAAACACTCGATGCCTATGAGCGCGATCTGCGCCAGTTCTGTCAGCATCTGACGGACTACCTGGGACATCCGCCGCGCAAATCCGACTTCAGCGACCTGAAACCCCTGCATATGCGCGGCTATCTGGCCCGGCGCCGGGACGCCGGCAATGGCGCACGAACCCTGGCGCGAGATCTTGCCGGGATCCGCTCATTTGTCCGGTTTCTCGAAAAACGCGGCGAAGCCTCCAGTGCTGGACTGACGGCCATGCGCGCACCGCGCCAGCCGGCAACGCTGCCCAAACCTGTGAAAGCTGAAGAAGCGGAGCAGTTGATCAGTTTGAATCAGCAGATGCATGAAGAGCCTTGGATTGCGGCGCGAGACGCGGCGATCATGACGCTGCTCTATGGATGCGGTTTGCGGATATCGGAAGGCCTCGGCCTGACACCTGCCGACTTTCACATCAGCGATCCGGCAAAGCCCAGGGCTTCCGCCAGATCGCTGCGTATTCTCGGCAAGGGAGGCAAGACCCGTTTGGTCCCGGTTCTGCCATTGGTGAACCGCGCCATTGAAGATTATGTCGGGAAATGTCCCTATGTTCTGAAATCCGATCAACCAATCTTTCGGGGCATGCGGGGTGGGCCGGCTCAACCAGCCGTCGTGCAACGTTCAATGCGTCTGATGCGCGGCGCATTGGGCCTGCCGAAAACGGCAACGCCGCATGCGATGCGCCACTCATTTGCCACCCATCTGTTGGGCAATGGTGGTGATCTGCGCACCATTCAGGAATTGCTGGGTCATGCCAGCCTTTCCACCACTCAAAAATACACGGCCGTCGACACCGACGCATTGCTGAAAACCTGGAACGCTGCCCATCCGCGGGCATAACCAGGTCAAGGAGAACTTCGATGATGAAACTGTTGGGCCGTATTGTCCTGACCACATGTCTTTTTGTGAGCGTCACACACGCCGGTTACGCCGCGACCGCAACCGCTGAGACTTCGGCCAGCAATCAGCAATCCGCAATTCAGTGCACCGGAGTGAACATCATTCCGGCCATGCAGCGCGATCAGCCGGATCTGGCGGAAAAGATGCGCCAGGAAGCGGCCGCCACCCCTTATGGCGAAGGTCTGATCTGGAAGATTGAAAAGGACGGTGTGCCGACCTCCTATATGTTCGGCACGATCCACCTTGCCGATCCGCGACTGCTCAGCCTCAAACCGGCTGCCCGAAAGGCTTTCGATGACAGCACCACGCTGGCGCTGGAAATCACTGAAATCCTTGACCCCAAAAAGCTTGCCGGCATCGCCTTTTCAGCCCTGCAATACACATCCTATACGGATGGTTCGACATTGGCCGACAAACTGTCAGAGGAAGACGCAACCAAGATTGGCGCCGCGGCCCGCGAGAAGCTGGGGCTGCCCTGGTCATTGGCCAGCAAGATGAAACCGTGGGCATTGATGGGTGCCCTGGGCCTGCCCGCCTGTGAAATGGAACGCAAAAAGGCGCAACTGCCTGTCGTCGACGCCTATCTCGGTCAATTGGCCCAGTCTCAAAACAAGCAAATCGTGCCGCTGGAAACGATGATCAGTCAGCTGCAGGCAATGGACAGTTTGCCCGAAGATGTCTCGATCCAAGGTCTGGTGCAGTCCGTTTCGCTCGGCACGCGCCTAGACGATCTGTTTGAAACGATGATCCAGCTCTATCTGGAAGAAAAGACCGCTTTGGTCTGGTCGATGATGCGTCGCGTCGGGGTCGATGGCTTTGTGGAAAAACAGGACAGCGCCGAATATGTCGCCTTCCAGCGCGAAATCGTCGACCGGCGCAACATCACCATGGTTGAAGAAGCGGAAAAATATCTGCAGCAAGGCGGCGCCTTTATTGCGGTCGGTGCCCTGCACTTGCCCGGCGAAGCCGGCATGCTGAACATTCTGGCACAGAAAGGTTACAGCATCAGCCGAATCACCGACTGACTGTTCCATACTGATACATAAAGGCCCGAAAAAACTGGCCTTCCGTTTGCAAACTCCAAGGCATGGATGCGCACGACCCTATCGGCGCATCGTCGACTTGGAGTTTGAGACATGCGTGCGGCACTTATTGCAATCCTGATGATCACCAGCCCTGGCCTCGCCCTGGCCAGCAACTTCAACCTTTATCCCGGTTTCAAGGACCGCGACGCGTTTGTCGAAATGACTTCCGACAAGGGGCTGATTGTTGAAATCGTGCTGCGTTGCGAACGCGAAGGCAACAAGGTCAAAGCAGGCATCATGACCTACTCCAAGGTCGAGAAGCTGTTCTGCTCGAGCAAGATGTATTGCACACGCGATGCCGAAGCCGCAGCCGACGACACCTGCGGATACTAGAGCCAGTCCTGCTCCAGAGCCGCTACATGTGCAGCGGCTTGGCGTAGGTCGCCATCGCCGCTTCCTTGACCGCCTCAGACATGGTCGGATGCGCATGACAGGTGCGGGCCAAATCTTCTGAAGAACCACCAAACTCCATCAGCACGGCTGCTTCGTGGATCATCTCACCAGCACCGAAGCCAACCATATGAACGCCGAGAACCTTGTCGGTCTTTTTGTCAGCCAGGAACTTCACAAAGCCTTCTGTTGCATTCATTGCCCGCGCCCGTCCATTGGCGGTGAAGGGGAACTGTCCTGAAACATAGTCGACGCCGTCGGCTTTCAGCTGTTCTTCCGTTGCACCGACGGAAGCCACTTCTGGCTGAGTATACACAACACCCGGGATGACATTGTAATTTACGTGACCATGTTGCCCGGCAATGGTTTCGGCAACGGCGACACCTTCGTCTTCCGCCTTATGCGCCAGCATCGGGCCTTCGGTCACATCACCAATGGCATAGATATTTGATACATTGGTGCGCCAGTGCGCATCGGTTTTGACCCGTCCGCGCTCCACTTCGATGCCGACCGCATCCAGGCCAAGTCCGTCGATATAAGGTGCGCGGCCGGTCGCCACGAGGACGACATCAGCATCGAGTGTGACAGCGTCACCGCCCTTAACAGGTTCAAAGGTGACCTGACCTTTTTTGCCTTTCTTGGACACGCCGGTGACTTTGGCGTTCATCTTGAAGGTAAAGCCCTGCTTCTTCAGCGTGCGTTGGAATTGTTTGGAGACACCGCCGTCCATGCCGCCCAAAATGGCGCCAAGATATTCAACCACGGTGACATTGGCACCAAGGCGGGACCATACGGAGCCAAGCTCCAGCCCGATGACCCCACCGCCGACGACGACCATGTCCTTCGGTACTTTCGGCAGCGCAATCGCATGGTCGGAGGAGACAATGGTCTCGCCATCGAATTCAACGTCGACGCCTGGAATACCGGCAACGACCGACCCTGTAGCGATTACGATGTTCTTGGTTTCCAGCGTTTCGGTCTTGCCGTCATCTCCTGTCACCAGAACCGAATTGGCTGAGGCAATCGATCCCGTTCCATGGAATACCGCGATCTTGTTTTTCTTCATCAGGAAGGCAACGCCATCGACATTGGCTTTCACCGTGGCGTCCTTGTGGGCCATCATGGTTGGCAGATCGAGTTTGGGTTTGCCGGTTTTGATGCCGAGCTTCTCAAATCCGTGCTCGGCCTCGTGGAACATTTCCGACGCATGCAGCAGCGCCTTTGAGGGAAT
>JABSRX010000236.1 GCA_013214695.1 Rhizobiaceae bacterium
ATGCCCCGCTTTAATAGCTGGCGGCCATGCCGCGAATGCGCTGGGCCATGGCGTTCATCACATAGCCTGCGAAATTCGGGATCTCGTCGATCATGAAGCGAAACTGTTTCGCGTCGATCACCGCCACCTGTGTGTCCTCGCTGGCCCGTGCGGTTGAGGTGCGGGTCGACCCGTCGACCAGGGACATGTAGCCGAGAATTTCGTTTTCGCCGCAGTGATCGACCTTGCGGTTGCCGACAATCAGCTCCACCGCCCCGGATTGCACGACAAAGGCACAGTCGCCTTGTTGTCCTTCGTTGAACAAAACGGCGCCGGCCGGGAAGTTCATGTTGGTGCCAACATTGGAGGCAAAGGTGCGCATATCGATGTCGTTCATTGTGGGGAGCCTATTGTTGTGCCGGAATGCGATTCCGGATCTGATTTCCATAAAGTGAGAATTATGAAATTCGCCCGGTCTTGAATGTGCAATCTGGCACAGGGCTGACGACGATCTCCGCAAGCCGAAAAACACGGGCAGAACCTGTCTGCAGCGTTGGCGCAATCAAATCTGTTATTCGCACAAAAAACTGCTCAATTATAAGCTCCTTGCCAATAAGTCCCTATTCTGATTAAATAAATTCATCATTTATGTTCTCTTCGCCGCGAGAATATTGTGCAGTTGCAGGTCATGAATGAAGTATTGCGTCCTAATCCTCGCCCTGGCGGCCCTGATCGCTTCCGGCACCACCCTGGCAGAAGACAAAGCCTGGTCGTTCAAGGCCAATCCGCATCCGCGCAAGTATGAATATTCCGATCTGCAGGATCAGCTCTGGCAAAACGCCATGCGCACCTGGGGGGATGAGATCGATATCTGCGATGCCGTGCTGGCGGCCGAATACGAGGTCTATAAGCTGGAATATCCGGCCTTCGTGTTCAGCGAACTGGCGCTGGAGCCGCAAATGCACCGGGCCTGGCGCGACCATATGGTGGAGGACCGCTACCATCTGCCCACCCAGTGCATGGTGCGCAGCGCCCATGCCCGCATTCTGGAACTGCTCGGCCATGTCGAGTGGGTCGGCTTCCGCTTTTGCGGCAATCTGCATCCCGGCTTCCCCAACTCATTTGACGAGGACTATCTCGCCGCCGGACTGGAGCGGATGCTTGAACTCGCCGGTCTCGGCGCGCCGGAGGCGATGGTCAATGTGCTCTACTACGCCGCCGCTGCCGGGCAGCCCAACCTGACGCTCAATCCAGACATTGAATATTACCTGCGCATGAGCCTGCGCAGCAGCCCCCGCCATGAGGAACACTGGGGCGTCGCCGGACTGGAAACCCATCTGCCGGCCGAGCGCATTGCCTTTTTGAAGGCGGCGGTCAGCCGTCGCGATCTTGCTGTGGTGCGCGACACGTCGGCCACCTGTCCGGCCCCGCTGCCGCGCCCGCATCCACCGATGCTGATCGGCACCCAGTAGGGCGGACACCGCTTTCCTGGGAAAACCGGTGCCAAATCAGCCAAAATAGGCAAAAAGCGCGGCTGTTTTTGCCTGTGCGTAACCAAAAATGATCATTTGGTTCTGAATTCGATCCCCCTACGGTGTGCGCCGGAGTTGCATGGGGACGGATGGGGAGATCGGAACCTTGAGTGAGACAAAGAAGAATCCTGAAAACAGGTATGTCAACGACCTGCGCCGGTTTGACTATGGGCAGTCGCAGATCTTCGGTCTGCGCGGGGTCATCGTGCCGATGGGCCTGTCGATCCTGTTCCTGGCCCTGGTCGGCATCTATTCCGGCAGCGCTTATACGGGGCTCGGTGAAGAAACCATTCTGATTGCCATTGCTGCCGTTATCGGCGGTTATATGGCGCTGAATATCGGCGCCAATGATGTCGCCAACAATATGGGCCCGGCGGTTGGCGGCAAGGTGATCACGGTCTTCTGGGCGGTGGTGATCGCAGCGATTTGTGAAAGCGCCGGTGCGCTGCTGGCTGGGGGCGACGTGGTCAAGACCGTCTCAAAGGGCATCATTGCGCCGGGCGGTGAGGTGACGGTCGAACAGTTTCGCTACCTGATGCTCAGCGCCTTGCTGGCCGCCGGCTTGTGGATCAACTTTGCAACCATTTTGAGCGCACCGGTTTCGACCACCCACTCGATTGTTGGTGGCGTTTTGGGAGCGGGCATTGCCGCGGCCGGCGTCGGCCTGGTCAACTGGGCCACGATGGCGAAAATCGCCGCCTCCTGGGTGATCTCGCCGGTCTTTGGCGCCTGCGTTGCCGCGGCACTGCTGTATTTCATCAAGGCACGCATTTTGAATGTGCCGGATCGTTTGGAGGCGGCCCGCCGCTGGGTGCCGATGTTGATCGGCCTGATGGCTGCAGCCTTTGCTGGTTACATGGCGATGAAAGGTCTGAAGAAGATCTGGAAGCCATCGGTCTGGGAAATCATGGCCTTTGCCGCGGTCTGTTTCGTTGCCGCCTATATGGCGTCGCGGCCCTATATCGCCAAACGCACAATTGGCCTGCAAAACCGCAAGAAGGACATCTACAAGCTGTTTGACCTGCCCTTGATCATCGGCGCGGCGCTGCTGTCCTTTGCCCATGGAGCGAACGATGTTGCCAATGCGGTCGGCCCACTGGCGGCGATTGTGTCCACGGTTGGCGATACCAGCGAAATCGCCAGTCAGGTGTCGATTCCGCTTTGGGTGATGGTTGTTGGCGCCTTCGGCATCGCGCTGGGGCTCGGCCTGTTCGGGCCAAAACTGATTGCCGTTGTTGGTGAAAAGATCACCCGCCTGAATTCACCACGTGCCTATTGTGTGGCGCTTTCGGCGGCGGTGACTGTGTTGATCGCCACCTGGCTCGGCCTGCCGGTCAGCTCGACTCATATTGCGGTCGGAGCGGTGTTCGGTGTTGGTTTCCTGCGCGAGTTTTCGGAAAACCCCAACCGCAAGAAGTTGCGACCGGGTCACAAGCTCAACGCAACGTCGGCTGAAGCCTTTGCTTCTTCAGTCAACCGCAAAAAGCGGCGCCTGGTGCGGCGTCGGTTTGTGTTGTCGATTGCCGCCGCCTGGGTGATCACCGTGCCGGCGTCGGCCGTTCTGGCCGCTACGATCTATGCTCTTTTGCAGATTTTCTGATCCACGGCGCAAGGCTTTCAAACTGTTTGACGAGGGCGAGAAAGTCCTCGCGGTGGACCACCTTTTCGGCATCGCCTAGCAGGGCCCAGTGGCGCTCGCGCTTGTCGGCTTCCGGCCATTCCTGACTCTGCTCCTCGACCAGCATCGGGTAGTAGGTGACCGGAACGGCATTGCCGTCCTCGGCGCTCTTCTTGTTGATCGGCAGGGTGATTGGAAAATCGTCCATCACAACGCCGCTCACGCCGGCTTCTTCGAAGCCTTCCCGCAGGCAGGTTTCGGCGTGGGATTCGCCTTTCTTTGGCAATCCTTTCGGCAGGATCCAGCGGCCACGCGTTTGCGACGTTACAAACAGCAGGGCGATCTGATCATCTCGAATGTCAAAAGGGATGGTACCAATTCTTTGCATATGGGTGTCCTCGGCGAATCAACCCTCTGAATCTACGAATTTTTGGCAAAATCTGCAAAATTCGGTCAATATCGGGTCGATTGGACCTCAAAACAGCAAAAACTGAGTAAAATTATGAAAATCTACGTCACCAGCATCTTTGTCTCTGATCAGGACAAGGCTGAAAAGTTCTACACCGATGTGTTAGGTTTCCAGGTGAAACACAACATCCCGATGGGGACCAATCGTTGGTTGACGGTCGTTTCGCCCGAAGATCCAAAAGGCACCGAACTGCTGCTGGAGCCCAGCGACCACCCAGCGGTGAAACCCTATAAGGAGCGGCTGAAGGCCGACGGCATTCCGGCCCACTCGTTTCAGGTTGAAAACCTCGATGCGGAACGCAAGAGGCTGGGCGAAAGGGGCGTCGTTTTTGCAGTGGAGCCACTCGATGCAGGTCCGGTGCGCATGGCGGTTTTCGATGATACCTGCGGCAACCTGATCCAACTGGTGGAAATGATTGGACCCGCCGCAGGCTGACAAAGCCGGGCAGGGCCAGGGCCGCCGGGCGGTCAGGTTGACTGCGCTGTGCTGCGGGTTGCCGTCCAGACCCAGAAGCTCAGCAGAATGGCCGTGCCGGACACCAGGGTCATCACCGTGCCGGGCATGAAGTTCACATAGCCGGGTACGTCGACAAAGATCAGATAGCCGGCATCGGCCAGGCCGCCGATCATGCCGGTGACCCAAATGGCGGTTCGGTTCTGCCGCCAGATGAAGAAAGCGCCAATGAAAGTGGCCAAACCGAACCAGGCTAGGTTCCAGCCATGCTGGTTGAGGATGCCGCCGACGGCAGGGTGATAGGCCGTTTCAAGCGCCGCAGGATCCACCGCATCGGCGATCGCCTGGAAACCACCCGTGGCATCGCTGGACAGCACGATGACTCCGGCCAGCATATGCACCAGCCCCCAGATGATCCAAAGAGCGGCGGCCCCCTTCAGGGCCCATTTATGCGTATCCGTCATATTGCTTCTCTTATGCTGGCGCCGCCGCCGCCGCCGCCGCTTGCGGTGCGGGCGGCGGCCAAGTAGGTTAACTGGGCCACCAATTAAAAGGTAGACCTAGTCCACTTATTTGTCCGAT
>JABSRX010000237.1:0-1741 GCA_013214695.1 Rhizobiaceae bacterium
CTTCGGTGACAATATAAAAGTGTTCACAGGCGTGAAGTGGCACGGTGACGCCTGCCATACGTCCCAATTCATGGGCCCACATGCCGCCACAGTTGACCACATAGTCGGCCTCGATCGTGCCGGTCTCATCGCTGCCGTCACGCGCCCAGCTTACACCGGTGACACGGCCATCCTTTTTGCCAATCGACGTGACCTTGACGCCTTCAAAAACCAGACCGCCATTCTGACGGGCCCCTTTCGCCATGGCGAGTGCGATGTTGGCTGGATCTCCCTGTCCATCGAGCGGCAGATAGACTGCTCCTGTCACATCCTCGACATTCAGATGCGGGTATTTTTCTTTCACCTCAGCCGCGGTGATTTCACCAACATCCACACCGAATGCGCGGGCCATTGACGCCTGGCGGAAAATCTCCTGCTTGCGCTCTTCGGTCAGGGCAACGGTGATCGAACCGCAGCGGCGGAACCCGGTGGCAACACCGGTTTCGGCTTCCAGTTCGCCATAGAGCTCCTGAGAATATTTGGCCAAGCGGGTCATGTTCTTGGTGGCACGCAACTGGGCAATCAGGCCAGCCGCATGCCAGGTTGTGCCGCAGGTCAACTGTTTGCGCTCCAGCAGGACCACGTCCTTCCAACCCTGTTTGGTCAGGTGATAGGCAACCGAACAACCGGCCACACCGCCACCGATGACGACGGCGCGCGCCTTGGATGGAATTGCTTTCTTGGCGGACATTATAGACTTCCCACTACTTGATGGCCGGCCTCATTGAGCCGCTTTGCCAGTTTTTCGATATGTGCCGGGCCGACTTCGCAGCAGCCGCCGACAAGTGTTGCACCGGACTCAATCCATGCCATGGCATGATCGGCATATTGGTCCGGTCCGAGATCGGTGCGTGCCTTCAATCCGTCGACGGTGCCGCCAATCTGAAGAGCATCAATTTTGGTGAATCCGTTGGCAAAGCCGCCAAAGGGCAGTCCCGTTTCGGCCAAAATCGGCATCGCCTGGCTGACAGCCTCCGGCCATGAGCAATTGACCAGCACCGCTGCGGCGCCTTCTTCCTTTGCTGCAAGGGCGCCGCTTTCGAGAGACTCACCGGAGCGCAGACGCGTGCCGTCTTCGTCCATGACGCTCATGCCACACCAAACCGGTTTGCCTGATTCGACAGCTGCTCTGACAGCAGAACGTGCTTCTTTGACGGACGACATGGTTTCGCAGATGAACACGTCGACGGCATCGCGCTGCTCCGCGACGATGCGCCGATAGGTGTTGAGGCATACGTCAAACGATGGCGCAGTGTCTGGCCGATACGAACCGTACAAAGGTGAAAGACAGCCGCCGATTTTGATGGCACCTGTGTTTTCCTCCGAGCCCAAGGCCCGCTGGGCGATCTCGATCGCCCGCGCCTGCAGAGGCTCAAACAAATCCTCACTGGCATCGCGCGCCAATCTCTCGGGCGTGACCGAATAGCTGTTGAGCGTGAGCACCTTGGCACCCGCTTCAATATAATCGCGATGCACGGCCTCGACGATGTCCGGCTCGTCCATCAAGACCTGCGCCGACCAAAGCGGCGACGCAGGCTGGGACGAGCGGCGGATCAATTCCTGACCCATGCCACCATCGAGGAGGACGATTTGGCTCATGCACGGATTCTTTCGTTTTGCGGATCCCACAGGGGCTGATCTGGCTGCACGACAGCTTTGAAGCGTTCGCCATAGATTTCGACTTCGAGCTCAGTGCCCGGTT
>JABSRX010000237.1:1751-4614 GCA_013214695.1 Rhizobiaceae bacterium
CGTAGCCATGATCGTGGTGCCCGGTTCCGCATGCTCCGCCTTGACCATGCCAAGACCAATCGAGGCCTGTACGCGGTGGCCATAGCCTCCTGACGTGGTCTCACCAACGACGTCATCACCTTTCCAGATGGTCGCCATATACGGGGCGTCACAATCCTTGGCATCAACGATCAGGGTCACAAAGCTCTTGGTCAAACCAGACTGCTTCTCACTCTGCAGCGCTGTCTTGCCGCGGAACTCTTCCTTGTCCCATTTGACGAAGCGCTCCATGCCGCCCTGCAGCACGGTATAGTCGGTCGACAGATCACCCTTCCAGGCGCGATAGCCTTTTTCCAGACGCAGCGAGTTCAGGGCATACATGCCAAATGGTTTGGCACCGGCAGCAACGATGGCTTCGTAGATTTTTCCCATGGAGGCATTGGGGCCATGCACTTCCCAGCCCAATTCACCGGCAAAGGAAACACGAGCCAGAGCCACAGCTTCACCGGCCACGATGGCCTTTTGGATCGACAACCAGGACAGGCTGAAGTCACCGTCGGACAGTCCCGACAAAATGTTGCGGGACTCAGGGCCTGTCACGATGAAAGTCGCGAATTCATCAGTGTGATCCGTCAGTTCCAGACCTTCATCCAGGTGTTTCTTCAGCCACTCAAAATCATGCCATTGAGCGGATGCCGCCGTGATCAGAGTGAAGTGATCATCGTCATGACGCATGATCGACATCTCGGTGACGATACGGCCCAGATCATCGGCAAAATAGCCCAGATTCATGCGACCAACCTTGGGTAGACCGCCGGTGATCTGTTTGCGCAACCAGTCAGCCGCTCCGGCACCCGACAGATTGAAGCGTGAGAAGCCGGGCAGATCGAGAATACCGCAATGGTCGCGTACGGCCTCGCACTCTTCTTTGATGCGCTGCTCCCACGGGCCCTGACGGCTCCATGTGTGGGTGGCTTCCTCGGATGTGTCATCACCGGCCTGCGCAAACCAGTTGGCGCGTTCCCAACCGTTATAGGCACCCATGACACCGCCAGCGGCGATCACCTGATCATGGGCGGGCGACAGCTTCTTGTCGCGACCGGCAGGCCATTCGTGTTGCGGGAAATGCATGGCATATTCATTGCCGTAGACTTCCATACCTTTCTGGTTGCAGTAATCCTGGTCACAGAAACCGGTGAAACGACGGGGATCTACGGCCCACATGTCCTGCTCGGTTCCGCCTTCGGTGATCCATTCACTCAACACCTTACCGGCACCACCTGCCTGACAGATGCCGAAGGTGAAGACAGCAGCTTCAAAGGCATTCGGCACGCCTGGCATCGGGCCGATCAGCGGATTGCCGTCTGGGGTGTAGGGGATCGGGCCGTTGATGACCTTGTTGACACCGACAGTGCCCAACAGCGGCACGCGCGCCATGGCATCTTCAATATGCCATTCGATACGCTCCAGATCATCTGGATAAAGCTGGAACGAGAAATCGTCCGGCATCGGATCGTCTGCCGTCATCCAGTGACCACGGCAGTTGTTTTCATAAGGGCCGAGATTCAGGCCAAATTTTTCCTGGCGCAGGTAGTATGACGAGTCGACGTCGCGCAGCAGCGGCAGTTTGGCGCCTGTTTCCTTGGTCCAGTTCTCCAGTTCCGGAATTTCATCGGTCAGCAGATACTGGTGGCTCATCGTCATCATCGGCAACATGCGACCGCCATAGGGACGGAACCATTCGGCGACACGCTGAGCATAGTAGCCAGCCGCGTTGACGACATATTCGCAGGTGATGGAACCCTGTTCCGTTTCGATCGTCCAGTGTTTGCCATCCCAGGAAGCCCCGGTTGCGGCGCAGAAGCGGACAATCTTGGCGCCCATGTCGCGGGCACCCTTGGCCAGCGCCTGGGTCAGCTGTGCCGGGTCGATATCACCATCGTAAGGGTCGTAGAGGCCGCCGGCTAGGTCATGGGTTTCGAGGAACGGGTAGCGGTCCTTCAGGTCCTGAACAGAGCACATGTCAATGACCATGCCCTGATAGCGTCCCATACCTTTGACGCGCTCAAATTCCTGCATGCGTTCGCTGGAATGCGCCAGGCGGATCGAACCGGTGACATGATAGTTCATCGGATAGTCGACCTCGTCACCCAGGCGGCGGTACAGCTCGGTGGAATAGCGCTGAATGTTCATCACGCCCCAGGAGGCGGAGAAAGTCGGGATGTTACCAGCGGCGTGCCAGGTGGAGCCAGCGGTCAGCTCGTTTTTCTCCAGCAAGACACAGTCGGTCCAGCCGGCCTTGGCCAAGTGATAGAGACTGGAGGCGCCAACAACCCCGCCCCCGATGATGACCACACGGGCGTGGGATGGCAGTTTTGACTTTGGCTGTTCAGACATGGATTTTCTCTCAATAGACAGGGGGGCTAACCACCCAAATTACGACGGCGGGCTCGCTGCCCGTGTTTTTCCAACGGTAGGGCTTGTGCTCAAAGCGGAATGAATCGCCGGCATTCAGCTCAAACCAATTCTCATCAATGCAAAATTGCAGATTGCCCGAGACGACATAGCCCGCCTCTTCAGTGTGCCTCAGAATAGCGTCTGTCATCTCGGCACCCGGCTGGAAGACCGAGCGGAACATTTCAAAAGTGCCGCCAAGATCGGGTGACAAGAGCTCTTCAACAATGCCGGATTCAGCTGTGCCCAAAACACGGCGGGAGTCGGCGCGCACAATCAGGCCAAGCTCGGATTCGCTTTGGCTTTCATTGGCAAAGAACCAGCTGGTGGGAACATCAAGGGCTGCAGAAATAGCCCGCAGATCATCAATCGACGGCGAAGAAAGACCCCGTTCAACTTGGCTGATAAAGCCGACCGACCGGCTGATTTT
>JABSRX010000024.1:0-16986 GCA_013214695.1 Rhizobiaceae bacterium
CTACAATACGGAGCTGAAGACCATCCCGGGTCGCTGGTGGCGCAGCCTGCTTTATGCGGAAAACGATCCACTGGCGACCTTTGACGTGGCGCCGGAGGAAACCGTCACGCCCAAGGTGAATTTCGACAATTGAGGTAGCTACCTTGTTGATGCGGGTTCCATTTCCATTGAGGTTTTGGGTGGGGGCGTTCGCCCTCACCATGATGGCCTTGGTCGCGACCGATACGGCATGGGCCGAAAAGCCGGTTCCGCAATTGACTGGCCGGGTGGTTGACCAGGCCGCGATGATCAAAGCGGCGGACGAAGCCAGTCTGATCGCCCGCCTTGAAGCCCATGAACAAGCCACCGGCAACCAGGTTGTGGTTTTGACGGTCAATTCGCTGGACGGCGACAATCTGGAAGAGTTCAGCCTGCGGGTGGCTCGAACCTGGGCGCTGGGACAGAAGGATCGCAACAATGGTGTTTTGTTTCTGATCGCCAAAAACGATCGCAAACTGCGCATCGAAGTGGGTTACGGACTGGAGGGAACGCTGACGGATGCGGTTGCCTCCTTCATCATTCGCCAGACCGTAACGCCAATGTTCAAACAAGGCCTGTTCAATGGCGGCATTATTGCCGGCACCGGTCAAATCATCGACGTGCTTGAGTCGGACGAAGCGGCAATGGAGGAATGGAAAGAGCGGGCCAGCGGCTCCGATCCGGATTGGCCATTTTACCTGTTCATCGCCATCTGGCTGATGATCTTCTTCGGCTCTATTGTTTCCAACATTCTGGTGCGCATGTTCGGTCGTGAGATCAAACCGGGCCACTATCGCTGGCTTGGTATGGATGCTGGCCCAAATGCACCTAAGCCCAAACGTTCGTCCTCCGGTGGCGGATGGTCGGGCGGGAGCAGCAGCGGCGGTGGTGGATTCAGCGGTGGCGGTGGCAGCTTTGGCGGCGGTGGTTCGTCGGGAGGATGGTGAAGATGGCAAACAAGGACCATAACGCGATCTCAGCCGCAGACCATGAACGCATTACCAAGGCAATTCGTTCGGTTGAAAAGCGCACATCAGGTGAAGTCTTTGCCGTGGTTGCCCAGCAATCCGACGACTATTTTTATGTGGCCGGATTCATGGCCGGCCTGTGGTCGTTGCTGTTGGGAGGCTTGTTGGCGGTTGGCGCCACGTTGTGGGAAATGCCGATCAGCTTGCTCATGCTGGCTCTCGCCCAGCTGGCAAGCTTTGGCGTGTTTTTGCTGGTTTTCAAATTCTCGCCAGCTTTGCGCCTGTGGTTCGTGCCCCGATCCATCGCCTACCGGCGGGCATCGAACAACGCGGTCCGCCAATTCCTGGCTCATGGCATTCACACGACGGAAGACCGATCGGGTCTGCTGATTTTTGTGTCGCTCGCAGAACACTATACCGAGATTGTTGTGGATGCGGGGATCAACGCCCACGTGGACCAATCGCAGTGGGACGCGATGATTGGCACTCTGGTGGACCATGCCAAACGAGGCGAATTGGCCGATGGATTTGTGGAAGTGATCGAAGCGGCGGGCAGCCTGCTGGAGAAACACTTCCCACCCCAGGGGGGCCAACAAAATGAGCTGGATGATCGGTTGATCGAAATC
Organism: Rhizobiaceae bacterium; assembly: GCA_013214695.1. GTDB lineage: Bacteria > Pseudomonadota > Alphaproteobacteria > Rhizobiales > Rhizobiaceae > Pseudahrensia. Next base: position 1,613 of record JABSRX010000024.1, read on the forward strand.
TGAACAATACTGGCTCTAAATGGCTAATCTGCGTCTTGAGCTTCCCGGCGGGAATGCATAAGTGGGAGGCAGAAAAGTTGGAGACGATTATGCAAGCAGTCTTTTGGGCGTTGAACGCCATTCTGGATATCTACTGGTGGATCATCATCATCTCGGTGGTGCTGTCTTGGCTCTACGCCTTCAATGTCGTTAATCCGAGCAATCAGTTTGTGCGCGCGATCGGTCAGTTTGTCCACGAAGCCACAGAGCCCTTGCTGAGCCGGATTCGCCGTTTCATGCCGAATCTGGGCACGATCGATATTTCGCCGATTGTTCTGCTGTTGGCGGTGACGTTTTTGCAGATCTTTTTGCGCACCAGCATCGCACCGGCCTTCGGTGTTTTGCGCTACTAGGCAGGAAACGCCTTAGCTCCAGGCAAATGCGACTTTATTGAGGGTTTTGCCGTTGAAGGTTTCGGTGCCCTCAGCAATATCGATGCCCCCGGCATTGCGGTAAAACTGCATGGCCGGGTCGTTTTCTTCCAGTACCCAGACGACGCAGCCCTTGAAACCCAGGCGCACGAGTTGTTCGCGTGCGGCCAGGAACAGGTTCTTGCCGATACCGACGCCTTGGTATTCAGGCAGCAGGTAAAGCTCGTACACCTCGCCTTCCTGAGACAGGGCAGACACCCGGTTGGGGCCGATTGTGGCGTAGCCAACAAGCTGGCTGTCCGTTTCCATCACCAGAACCCGGGTCGAGTTACGGATCGCCCGCGCCCACCATTTCGGATCGCGGCGGCGGATCATCGTATCGAGAGATTTGTGCGGAATGAGCCCCGTATAGGCCTGACGCCAGGATGCATCGTGGATGGCAGCAATGCCAAATGCATCGGCAACTTCTGCAGGTCTTGTATCGAGGGACAGCGTACTCATGGTGAAAACTCTAATTAACGATCTATTAACCAACAAGTGCCGCGAACCCTGTTTAGCGGGGAATCCTCCGGAATCCGCCCCCCGAAGTGACTGTTTCTGCAAACGTGGTTAATTTCTGTAAACTTTTGAAGGCGCGCCATGTGATGCCGTATTTTGTGCTTTCGCCCCGTTCAATTTGCTGATTGTCTAGGCACTGATTTTGGCCCGGCGGAAGGATGCGCAGGTGAAACTAAAGGACATCAAGACCTTTGTGGTGGGCAATCCTCCGCCTTCGTTTGGCGGCAGGTATTTCCTGTTTGTCAAAGTGACGACCGACAATGGCATTGTTGGCTATGGCGAGATTTACGCCGCCAGTGTCGGGCCAAAGGCGCAATGCGCGGTTGCTGAAGATCTGTTTCAGCGTCACTGCGTCGGTCTGGCTCCCAATGCGATCGAGCGCATGTTCCGCCGATTCCATTCCTCGGGCTTTTCGCAGCGCCCCGATCCGACGGTCATGGGAGCCTTTTCGGCTATTGAAATGGCTTGCTGGGATATTGTCGGCAAGGCGCTGGACCAACCCGTCCATGCGTTGATGGGCGGGCTGGTGAACGAGCGGTTGCGCTCCTACACCTATTTATATCCTGACGAGACCCAGGACCCAGCAACCTTCTACAATGATCCAGACCTGTCTGCGGAGCGGGCAGTGGCCTATGCAGATCAAGGGTTCACGGCCCTGAAATTCGATCCGGCGGGGCCTTACACCGTCTACGATCCGCACCAGCCGGCCGTTGTCGATCTCGATCGTTCCGAAGCCTTCTGCAAGGCCATTCGTGAGGCGGTGGGCAATCGGGCTGATCTTCTGTTCGGAACCCATGGGCAGTTTACGGCCTCCGGCGCCATTCGCATGGCGCAGCGCCTGGCTCCCTATGACCCGCTCTGGTTTGAAGAGCCGGTGCCGCCGGAAATGCCCGAGGAAATGGCCAAGGTCGCGGCACAGTCTTCAACGCCCATTGCCACAGGTGAACGACTGACCACCAAGTATGAATTTGCCCGGGTGCTGAAGGCGGGTGCGGCTTCGATCCTGCAGCCGGCCTTGGGCCGGGTAGGGGGCATTTGGGAAGCCAAGAAGATTGCCGCCATGGCCGAGGTCCATTATGCGCAAATGGCACCGCATCTTTATTGCGGCCCCGTTGAAGCCCTGGCCAATATTCAACTCGGGGCCAGCATACCCAACTTCCTGATTCTGGAATCGATCCAGCAATTTGGCGGCTTCCACGCTGAACTGCTTGATCAACCGATCAAGTGGGAAGAGGGTTATGTCATTCCTTCCGATCGACCCGGACTGGGGCATGAGCTGAACGAGGCGGTGGCCGAAGCGCACCCCTATGAAGGCGACCGACTGCATTTGGAAATGCAGGACACGCCGTACAATTATTCAAGAGAAAACAGATTTGCTGGGGGCTAAATACATGAAAGTTGGATTTATTGGATTGGGCAATGTCGGTGGCAAACTTGCCGGATCCCTGTTGCGCAATGGATTTGATACGACGGTGCGCGACCTCGACAAAGAAGTGGCCCAGCGCTTTCTGGATCAGGGCGCGCATTGGGCCAACAGTCCCAAGGAGATGGCTGAAAAATGCGATCTGGTGATCACGTGCCTGCCATCGCCAAAAGCCTGTGCGGCTGTGATGGAGGCCGATGACGGCATTCTCGCTGGCATGAGCGAGGGGAAAATCTGGGCGGAAATGTCGACCACCGATGTGGAAGAGGTGAAGCGTCTTGCCGCTTTGGTGGAAGCCAAGGGCGGGTCCGCCATTGAATGTCCCGTGTCGGGCGGCTGCCACCGTGCGGCCACCGGCAATATCTCGATTTTCGCCGGTTGTGATCGTGAGACTTTCGAACGCATGCTGCCGTTGCTCACGACTCTGGGGCGCCGTGTTTTGCACACAGGTCCGCTGGGGTCCGCATCGATGTTGAAGGTGATGACCAACTATCTGGCGACGGCCAACCTGATCACGGTGTGCGAAGCCATGGCCACCATGAAAGCGGCCGGCATGGATATGGCGACCACCTATGAGGCGATTGCCATCAGCTCTGGCACGTCTTTTGTTGCCGAAACCGAGGGGCAGGTCATCCTCAACGGCAGCCGCGATATCTCGTTCACCATGGATTTGGTTTCTAAGGACATTGGTCTGTTCCAGGAAATCGCCGAGCGTCATAACGTTCCGCTGGAGATGTCACCTTTGATGGTTGACATCTTCAAGGATGGCGAAGCCCGCTACGGCCCCCGTGAACTTTCTCCCAACATCATCAGACGTTTGGAAGATGCGATGGGTTTTAAGGTTCTTGCCGACGGCTTCCCGGAAGAAATGCTGGATGATGAACCGGAAGAGCCCGGTTACGAAGTTGTGCCGCGGGGACGGGCCTGATGGGCAAACGTCCGAACTTTCTGATCTTCATGGTCGATCAGTGCAATGGAACGCTGTTTGGCGAAGACGGTCCGGCCGACTTTCTCAAGGTACCCAATTTGCGCCGGCTCTATGGGGAAGGGGTGAATTTCGCCAACACCTATTGCGCCAGTCCGCTTTGCGCACCGTCACGGGCGTCCTTCATGTCGGGCCTGTTGCCAAGCCGCACCGGGGTTTACGACAACGCCGCCGAATTTGCCTCCAGCATCCCGATCTTTGCGCATCATCTACGGAAGTCCGGCTACGAAACCATCCTGTCCGGCAAGATGCATTTTGTTGGGCCAGACCAGCTGCACGGATTTGAAAAGCGGGCGACAACGGACGTCTATCCAGCGGATTTTGGCTGGACGCCGGATTGGTCGAACCCGGATGAACGCATTGACTGGTGGTATCACAATCTTGGATCGGTCACGACGGCGGGCGTTGCGGAGACGACCAACCAGTTGGAATATGATGACGAGGTGGCGTTCTATGCCAAGCAGTCGTTGCACCAGCTCTCCAGAACCGAACGTGATCAGCCGTTCTGCCTTACGGTGAGCTTCACGCATCCGCACGATCCGTTTGTCACGCGGCAGAAATACTGGGACCTCTATCCGGAAGATGAGCTACCACCGCTGAACGATACAGCGATTGCTTACGAAGACCAGGACAGTCACTCCAAGCGCCTGTTCGATATGTCCGACTGGCGTAATTTCGATGTGACGGAACAGAACATCATCGACAGCAGACGGGCCTATTTCGGCAATATCTCTTACATCGACGACAAGATCGGCGAGATTCTGGAAACGCTCAAAGCCTGTGATTTCGACGATGATACGATCATCCTGTTCGTGTCGGACCACGGCGATATGCTGGGCGAAAAGGGCCTCTGGTTCAAAATGAGCTTCTTTGAAGGCTCCGCCCGTGTTCCTCTATTGCTGCATACACCTAACCAGTTTGCCGCCGCAACGGTTAGCACGCCAGCCTCCACCCTCGACGTCTTTCCAACGCTTGTTGATCTGGCGGGGGGCGAAGTGCCGGCTGAATTGGATGGCATATCGCTGGTGCCGGCGTTGAATGGAGAGACTGGCGACAGGGTGGTGTTCAGCGAATATGCAGCGGAAGGCTCGATCGCGCCGATGGTCATGCTCAGGCAGGGCAAATTCAAGTTGAACGTCTGCCCAGCCGATGCGGATCGGCTGTTTGACCTTGAAGCAGACCCGCATGAGCGCATCAACCTGGCGCAAGATCCAGCCTATTCTGAAACCCATCAGGCCCTGCGCGCGCAAGTCGATAGTGCCTATGATTTTGAATCCTATTCACAACATGTCATGGTGAGCCAGCAGCAGCGGTTGACTGTTTATGAAGCTCTGCGAAATGGCAGCTACAGTCCTTGGGACTACCAGCCGCTGCCGTTGGCATCTGAGCGATATATGCGCAACCACAAGGATCTGAACGTTCTGGAAGGCGCAGCGCGCTATCCGCGATACAAGGACAGCGAAACATGAGCAAACTGATTGTCCACGGCAGAGCCACATCGTCGAATGTGCAAACCGTGATGTGGACGGCGGCCGAGCTGGGGCTGGCCTGTGATCGGCTCGATGTCGGCGGTGCGTTCGGCGGCAATGACACGCCGGAATATCGGGCATTGAACCCCATGGGCCTGGTGCCAACTCTGCAGGACGGTGATGTGACGCTTTTTGAGAGCTGCGCCATCTTGCGATATCTCGCTGCCCGTTACGGCGGCGAAGACTTCTGGCCATCGGATCCGGCCGCCCGTGCATCGCTTGATCAATGGGCCGAGTGGGGCAAAGGCACACTGACCCGGGCTGTCATCTACGACGTTTTCTGGGTGCTGGTGCGGACACCCAAGGCTGACCGCAATATGGAAAAGTTGGCCGCAGATGTGGCCAATCTGGGCAAACTGATCAAATTGTTGGACGCCCGTCTGGGCGACGGCCCGTTCATGAACGGGGAAAACCTATCTTTTGCCGACATCGTTGTTGGACACGTTCTTTATCGCTATTACACGCTGGACTTTGAACGTGTCGACGCGCCCAACGTGGCGGCCTTCTACCAGCGTCTGACCGAGCGCGAAGCCTATGCGGAGCACGTCATGGTCGACTATTCCTCGCTAAAGGTTGAATGACATGAGCCACGGCATCGATCAGTTGGATTTTATTCAGGAGGCCGATTACGTCATCGTCGGCTCCGGTTCTGCTGGCTCAGTCGCCGCGTCCCGGCTGTCCGAAGACGGCAAGCATTCTGTTCTGGTTCTGGAATATGGCGGTACCGATATCGGTCCCTTCATCCAAATGCCCGCGGCGCTTTCTTATCCGATGAACATGGCGCGCTATGATTGGGGCTTCGGCACCCAGCCGGAACCCAATTTGAACAACCGCCAATTGGCCACACCGCGCGGCAAGGTGATCGGTGGGTCTTCGTCTATCAACGGCATGGTCTATGTGCGCGGTCATGCAAAAGACTTCGACCATTGGGATGAGAGCGGTGCTACCGGCTGGTCCTATGCCGATGTGCAACCCTATTTCCAACGCGCCGAAACTAGTCATGGTGGGGCGCAGGGCGAGGGGCGCGGTACCGATGGACCGTTGCATATCGGCCGTGGACCCCGTGACAACCCGCTCTTCCATGCTTTTGTCGAAGCTGGACGTCAGGCAGGTTTTGAGGTCACCGACGATTACAACGGCCTGAAGCAGGAAGGCTTCGGGGCGATGGAACAGACCATTTACAAAGGACGCCGCTGGTCTGCCGCCAATGCCTATTTGAAGCCTGCCCTGAAGCGCGAGAACCTGCGCATGATGAGCTGTTTTGCCCGTCGTGTGGTGTTCGAGGGAAACAAGGCGGTTGGGGTTGAAATCCAACGCGGCGACAACATTGAAAGGGTGTGGGCGCGCAAAGAGGTGGTGCTCGCAGCCTCGTCCATCAACACGCCAAAAATGTTGATGCTGTCCGGGGTGGGGCCGGCCGAACATCTGCGCGAGCACGGGATCGAGGTTCTGGCCGATCGTCCTGGTGTTGGCGGCAATCTGCAGGATCATCTGGAACTGTATATCCAGCAGGCCTGTACCCAGCCAATTACCCTCTATTCGAAGCTGAATTTGTTTTCCAAGGCGATGATCGGCGCTGAGTGGTTGTTCTTCAAAACCGGTCTTGGCGCCTCCAACCAGTTTGAAAGCGCCGCCTTTGTGCGCTCCAAACCGGGTGTCGACTATCCCGACATTCAATATCACTTCCTGCCGGTCGCCATTCGTTATGACGGCAAGGCGCCGGCGGATGGGCACGGCTTTCAGGCTCATGTCGGACCGATGCGTTCAAAGTCGCGCGGACGGATTTCGCTGGCGTCCGCCGACCCGGTCGCGCCGCCGAAAATTCAGTTCAACTATATGAGCCATGAGGAAGACTTTCCGGACTTCCGTCACTGCATTCGCCTGACACGCGAGATATTCAGCCAACAGGCATTTGACGATTTCCGGGGACACGAAATCTCTCCGGGGGTGAATGTGCAGAGCGATGACGAATTGGATGCCCACATTCGTGAACATGTTGAAAGCGCCTATCATCCCTGCGGCACCGCCAAAATGGGCGCGGTTGATGATCCGTCGGCGGTTGTGGATCCTGAATGCCGGGTGATCGGGGTCGAGGGACTTCGGGTCATTGATACGTCGATCTTTCCGCGCATCACCAATGGCAATCTCAACGGTCCGGCGATCATGTCGGCAGAAAAGGCGAGTGATCACATTCTCGGTCGGGACCTGCTGGCGCGCTCCAATCTGGAGCCGTGGATCAATCCACGCTGGCAGGAAAACGATCGCTGACGAAAACGGCTCTAGCGGAGCAGCCTATTTCTGGCTGCGTTCGCGTTGCCGTTCTTTTTCGGCCCGCTTCTGCGACTTGGCTGCTTCGATATCGGCGGCAATGTGGTTTTCGTCGCGCTTCCTGGCCAGTTCAATCTGCTTTTGCCGTTCCTGAAAACGGGCGCGCTGCCGGTCGTCCATGGTGTCAAAACAGTGCGGGCAGGACACACCTTTCACGTAGCGCTCGTCCTGCATTTCTTGCTGGCTGATCGGCATCCGGCAGGCGTGGCACATGTCGTAATCGCCGACTTCCAGCCCGTGTTTGACCGAAACCCGTTGGTCGAAAACGAAACACTCGCCTTCCCAAAGGCTCTCCTCCTCCGGCACCGTTTCAAGGTATTTCAGGATGCCGCCTTTCAGGTGATAGACTTCGTCAAAACCCTGCGACTTCAGCAGTGCCGTCGATTTTTCGCAGCGAATGCCACCGGTACAGAACATCGCGATCTTGGTATCCGGTTTCGCTTTCAATTCGTCTTCGACCCATGTGGGCAGTTCGCGAAAGCTTGTTGTCTTCGGGTTCTGGGCGTTTTTGAAAGTACCGATGGCGACCTCGTAATCGTTGCGGGTATCGACCACGATGACATCCGGTTCGCTGATCAACGCGTTCCAGTCCTTGGGGTCGACATAGGTGCCGGCATTATTGGCCGCATCCACACCGTCCACACCCAGCGTCACGATTTCTTTCTTCAAGCGCACCTTCATTCGGTAGAAGGGCGCATCCTCCGCCCAGGAAAATTTGGCGTCGAGATCGGTGAATTCAGCGTGTGAGCGGATCCAGGCCAGGACGTTTTGGATACCCGTTTCCGGGCCGGCAATCGTGCCGTTGATCCCCTCATGGGCCAGAAGAATTGTGCCCATGACGTCATTGTCCTTGCAGGTGCTCAGGAGAGGCTGCTGAAAGTCGGCAAAATTGTCCAACGTCACAAATTTGTACAACGCGGCAACAAGAAATTGGCCACCTGTCGGTGTGGGAATGCTGGTCATGGTTGGTTACGCCAGGCTATGGTATTCGGGATCGGGCCTCCCATACCGCGCCCATGGGTCAAAACGCAACAAATGAACCCGTTCAGGAAGGTTTTGTGCCATGAATCGTCGTTTCGTCTATCTGATCCTGGTGTTGGTATTCGCCTTGGCCATTGGCTATCTGTTCCCCGGAGCCAACTGAGACGCTGGGCGAACCATGGTTAACCAATTCAATCCAGGAACCGTCAAAACCCAGCTTTTCTGCGGCTTTTTCTTAACCAGCCGCGCGGAATTTAACAAAGATTAACACCCTGTTAACTCTCTCCCCTGCACAAATAACCTAGGCGATTCTGTTTAGAATCACACCAAGGGCAGACAGATCGATTCCCGGCGCCGTATTTTGCGTGATCCGGCATGTGGGAATCGGCAAGGGGGTGCGAATTGCTTTCCGCGTTCGGCAAAATTTTCAAGCGGGATAAGGCTGTCATACCGCCCTCCGAAGAACGTCCTCTGATGCGGGCCCTGGAGCCGCGCATTCTGCTCGATGCCGCCGGTATGGAAACGGCCCGCGAGATGGCGGATCAATCCGAAGATTCGGCCGGCTCCGATGGCCTTGACCCGGAAGCGCATATCGACGGCACCCAGCGTGACCTGAGTCGTGACATCGTATTCATCGATGGCACCGTTGAAAATATTGGCGAATTACTGGGCGAGCTCGACCCAGATGTTGAAATTCACATTCTCGACCTGCAATCGGATGGCGTTGAACAAATCGCCGATATTCTTGAAGGCCGCGAAGACATTCTGGCCGTCCACATCTTCTCGCATGGTGGCCAGGGTTTCCTGAATCTGGGATCGACGCAACTGTCGCTGGAAACCATGACCTCGGTCCATGCGGACGCGCTGAGCACCATTGGCGAAGCCTTGGGCGAAGACGGCGATATTCTGGTCTACGGCTGTGATTTTGCATCAGGCGAAGTCGGCAAGGTGGCTGCCCACCAGCTTGCCCGATCCACCGGTGCCGATATTGCAGCATCCAATGACCTGACCGGCGCAGCTGAACGCGGCGGCGACTGGGATCTCGAGGTTGTGCACGGCAATGTTGAGGCCCAGGCTCTGGAAGTCGATAAATTCAAGGGCATTTTGGGTGCCTTTGAACTCGGCACGGTCGACCCACCCACCGTCACCTATGTCAACGAATTCACACCTGCGACTGCCCCGCAGTTTGGATCTGTTGGTGAGGTCGGCACGGTGGCGGTTTGGGCAAACGCTGGTACTGTCGACACCGGGACCGGCATTGTCAGTGTCGATGTCGTGGCTACAGTCACGTCGGTGACCAATGCGGCGGAGATCTTCGTCGGCTTTGGTACGCGCGATGATGACGAGGGCGACAATGATGATGCTACGCTCGACGATTTCCGCGTCTATGTGCACAACACGTCTGCCGTAGCAGGTGGCTCCAACACCGGTAATATCGGTAGCGCGACGATCGTTTGGGAGATCTTCGAAAGCGGTACCAACCAGACGGTTCGTGCCGATATTGGTGAAGTCAGCCTGACCACCGCCGATATCGATGGTACTGCGGCTGGCACGGTGACCACCCGTGAAACATTGGCCGCAGCGCTGTCGGATCTGTCCTCCTACACCGTCCAGGCCGGCACCAATCTGGAAGTCAGCAATGACGGGGTGAATCTGCGGGCGACAGGTACCGCGGATCAGGACAGTGAAGAATCCAGTTGGGTTCAGTATTCGTGGAATTCCGTCAACCAGCTGACGATGATCTACGAGACCCGCACCCCTTATGCCTATTACAACCACGACGGTGATGGTGACCTGGTCTTCACTAACCCGGAGACAGCCTTTGCCACCGGCATTGATCTGGACGTCAATGACTCCTCCGGCGCCAGCGGCAGTAACTATCAGACCATTTTCTATTCCAACGCCACAAGCGGCACACCGGTTGCGATTGCTGACGGCGACATCATGGTCACCAATGCGGCGGGCGCCGCGACCAGCGCGACCATCGTCTTGAACAATGCCTTTACCGGCGATCAGTTGAATGTCGATACATCGGTCCTGACCAGTCTCGGACTGACGGGCGTTGTTGATACCGGTACACCGGGCGTCATCACTGTGACCCTGTCCGGCAACGCCAGCGCGACTGATTATCAAACCGCTATCCAGTCGATCACTTTCGAGAACACCAACTATGGCAGCATCGATCCGACCCCGCGTTCAATCGATGTGCAGGTGTTTGATGGGGCCTTTGCCAGTGGTGTGGCCAATACCGCGATTACCTTTGGCACGATCATCAACCAACCAACGGCCAACCATGATGTTTATGTGGGCCAGGAAGACACAACGCTCAGTGTCACCAGCGGCAACAGCCTGCTGACGAATGATGATGATCCCAATGGGGCTGCACTTTCGGTGCTGACGGCAACCGACAGCAACGGCGCCACAATCACCGTTAATCCGGCCGGTGCGGCGGTGCCGGTCTCGCACACAATGCCCACCGGAGCGGTGCTGACACTCTACGATGATGGCACCTTTGATTACGTACCTCCGGCCGATTACAGCGGCGTTGAGTTCTTCAACTATAGCGTTGAAAACACAGGTGGATTCATCGGTCAGTCCTATGTCTCGATCAACATTCAGGGCGTTGCCGATACACCATCTTTGCCCACCGGCCTGGTCAGTGGTGCTGCCGATGAGGATTCGACGTCTGCGATAGTTGATCTGACGGCCACACAGGGCGACGCGGATGGATCAGAGAGCCTGCGCTATAGCGTGTCGGCGATCCCGACAGGTTACTCGATCACCGATGGTGTGCGCAGCTTTGTGTCGGGTGGCGTTTCTGACGTTGCCTTCCTGGATGGCTGGGATCTGACCAATATTTCCTTGGTGGCTCCCAACCCGGATCAGCACTCAGATGTCGATGTGGCTGCCATATTGACGGTTGAATCTTCTGAAGCAAACGGTTCGTCGACCTCCGCCAGCGAGACGGTGACCTTCCGTTTTGACGCTGTGGCAGATGCGCCCTTGCTGTCGGTCTCGACCGGTGGCGCGGGTCCCGGAGCGCTGTTGAATGTCAGTCCGTTGGTGTCGGCCTCTCTGGTCGATATTGACGGTTCTGAAGAAATCGTCAGCTACACATTTTCCAATATTCCAGCTGGCGCGACTTTCTACATTGGCACCACGCCTCAAACGCCCATCGCTGGCGTGGTGACCATTGCAGCGGCCGATTTTGCTGCCTTGCGTCTTGAAGTGCCGACCACCGTTGGCAGCTATTCCGTTGACGTGATGGCTACATCCGGCGAAGTGAATGCAGAAAACCAGGTCAGTCAGCTCAACGCCAATTCCACCGTCGAAACGCTGAATTTCACCGTCGATAACATCGACGATCCGGTGACGGCCAACGACGACACCTATACCGTTTTTGGCGGGCAAACCCTCGTGCTGAACCCGCTCGGCAACGATCTGGTTCCAGATGGCGGACCGGTCATCACGCAGGTCGATGGTCAAACAATTGCCATTGGTCAGACCCGCAGCCTTGCCAGCGGTGCCGGTGATGTCACGTTGAACGCCGATGGCACGCTGACCTTTGTGGCGGCCGCCAGTTTTGGGGGGCAAGAGACTTTCACCTACATTGTTGAAGATGCTGACGGCAGCACCGACACTGCGACAATCACCTTAGACGGCCCAACCTGGAGCATCGTTGGCGATGCCAACGTCAATGAAGGGGCGAGCGCCACCTACACGATCACGCTGGATGCCGTGCCACCGATGGGGTCGTCGATCTCCGTTGATATCTCTGCCATCAATGTCGATACGACGCTTGCCGATTATGGTGATCTGGCTGCTGCCGTACAGGCTGCGGCCGATGCCTCGACTAACTTTACGTTTGACGGCACAACGCTCACCTACACGGCAGATTATGCCTCAACCCAGGTGACCGGATCCAACTTCCAGGACATCAGCTCGGATCCGTCGGCCACCGCGCTGAATATTGGCCTGTTTGATCCAACCCGCGTGGGCATCGGTTTTGATTTCGATTTCTACGGTGAAACCTACAGCGATCTGTATGTCAGCGACTTTGGCATCCTGACTTTCGGAGCTGGCTCCCCGGGTGGCGGTGGTGCCTACAACAATGTCAGCTTTTCCTCGGGTGCTACGCTGGGCGGGCTGCCGTCAATTGCGCCCTTCTGGGACATTATCGGTATGGATCGCACGAACAGTGATGATGTCTACACCATGACCCAGGGCGTGCCGGGGGAGCGAGAATTCATCGTTCAGTTCAACGATGTGGTGATCTACTTCAATGACACGGTGGGTGAGACCATCACCTTCCAGGCGGTTTTGCGCGAAGGCAGCAACGAAATCGAATTCCGCTATGACGATGTCACGCTGTCGAATGCCACCTATTCATTGGGCGCATCGGCCACGATCGGCGTCACCGATGGCACCGGCACGCGCTTTGAGGAATTCTCCTTTGCCTCGGGCACATTGTCGGACAATTCCCGCATCGTGTTTTCCGCCGAGAACGTGGCTGCCACAAAGTCACTGTCCTTCACGCTCGACGCCAATGCTGACGGTACCTTTGAAGGCGACGAAGACTTTTCCATCGCCTTGAGCAACGCCGATGGTTCAGCAGTCTCCGGCACGGCCGGGTCTGCCACAACGACCATCAGCGATGTGAACCTCGCACCCGTCAATACAGTGCCGGTCACCGGTGGTACCGCCATCGCTGCGACCACGACAGCTGAGGACATGGCGCTGATTTTCAACGCCGGTAATGGCAATGCCATCACGGTGGATGATCCCGACGGCGATACGCTGACCGTCACCCTGTCTGTCACCAACGGTACCCTGACCGCAGCAACCGGCAGCGGTGCGACGATAGGCGGCGATGGCACAGCAAATCTGACCCTGTCCGGCACCCAGGCCCAAGTAAATGCGGCGCTGGATGGCTTGAGCTATGTCGGTATTGGCGATTTCCATGGAACCGACCTGCTGACCATTTCGACCGACGACAACGGTGGCCAGCCAAACTCTGTTGCCGTCAGCACGGTTGATCTGGCGATCACTGCCGTCGACGACATTGTCTCGGACAGCGCGCCGATCATTTCCGGCAATTCCGTTACCATCGACGTTCTCGCCAATGACAGTTTTGAAGGAACGGTCACCAATGTGTCGGCAACCAATGGGGCCAATGGCACGGTTGTTGTGAATGGTGACAATACCATCACCTACACATGGACAGCCGCGGCTGGGTCCGGCCTTGATTCATTCACCTACACGGTCACCTCCGGGGGTGTTACCGAAACAACCGACGTGGCCATCATCCTGCAGTCCCCATCTGCTCCGGTGAACGATTCAAATGCCACCGATGAAGACACGGTATTGAATGTCACGTCCAGCGGCCTGCTCACCAACGATTTTGGCACCTCGCCAGCGCCCAACTTGGATTACGCGACGATCGACGTTTCCGGCGCCCCGAATGGATCCTGGAGCGCTGGTCTTGCCAGCCATGATCTGACCTGGACCGGGGGCATTACGCAAAACACCAGTCCAACAACGTCCTATTCCGGCCTGACAGAAAGTCTGGTCTTTGATGGGTCCGGCGGCGCGACCAGCGCTTCGCTGCAGACCTTGACGGGCAACCCGACCGATGATGATGCCAGCTTCGAGCTTTGGTTCAAATACGACCCTGCCGACTATACCGGCACGCAGGGAGCGATCCTTTACGAAACTGGTGGTGGCACCGATGGCATGTCCATCGCTCTGTCCGATTCAACTGGCAGCGGCACTGGCACGATCGATCATCTGTTGGTGCAGTTCAACGACAGCGGCAATACGATTGTTGAGCTGATCGATCTGGAAGCGGTGCTGGGCGCGGGAAACATACCCAATGAATTCATCAATGTCGCTGCGGTTTATGACCAGGACGCCAGTGGCACGGACGATGAAGTGCGCATCTATGTCAATGGCATCTTGCTGGCAACCCAGACCTCTTCTGCGCTCAATGACTGGGCCGGAGGCAGCGGCTCAGCGCTCGGAACGGCCGCCAATGCCCCCAATATTGGTTCAACCAATTTTGGCAATTTCATCGGTGAGATTGCCGGACTGAAATTCACTGAATCGGCGCTCACAGACGCCGAAGTGAAAAGCCGGTTTGACACCGTTGCCGGACTGAGCGTCGTATCCCACGACACGACCTCCACCTTGGGGGCAACCGTGGTGGTCAATGCCGACGGCACCTACAGCTATGATCCAACCAGCGCCTCAGCGCTGCAGGCGATGCAGGCCGGCGACAGTCTGTCCGATAGCTTTACCTACACCATCAGTGATGCAAACGGCACGTTAAGTACAGCAACCGTGAATATCACAGTCGCCGGCATCAACGATGCACCGGCGGGTACGGACATTACCGTGACGTTGGCCGAAGATGCATCGCACGTCTTAACTGTCGCCAACTTTGGTTTCGACGACCCGGTGGATGGCACGAACGACAATTTTGACAGCGTGTTCTTCACGACTGTTCCTGCCGATGGCGACTTGATCTACGACGACGGTGTTGCCCCCGCCTCGACGGTGACGGCAGGTCAGACCATTTCTGCGGCCGACATAGCCGCTGGATTTGTCACCTTTGTGCCGGGCGCCGATGGCAATAATTCCACAACGGCCGGCGCCAATTATGCCAGTTTCCAGTTCCAGGTGATTGATGATGGCGGTACAGCGAGTGGCGGCCAGAATACCGATCAATCGCCAAACACTTTCACCTTCAGCGTCACGCCAGTAGACGACCCGGTTTCGCATGTCGTGCCGGGCGCCCAGACAGCGACGGAAGACACCCCGCTTGCCATATCCGGCGTGTCTGTCGTCGATGTGGACGGCGATGCGCTAACAACAGTAATCAGCATTCCGGCCGCTTCTGGCACCTTGTCTGTTGCCACGGGCACCGGTGCTGGCCTGTCGGGCAATGGCAGTGACAGTGTGACCCTGACGGGTACGGCAGCGCAGATCAATGCGGCGCTTGCCGGTCTGACCTATACGCCAACGGCCGATTACAACACGGCGGCGTCCGGCCCGTTCAACCTGACGATCACGTCGGATGACGGTGGCCTGCCGGTGTTTAACACGGTGTCGATTGCGGTGGATGCGGTGGCCGACATTGTCGGTGATGTGGTGACAACGGC
>JABSRX010000024.1:17086-30072 GCA_013214695.1 Rhizobiaceae bacterium
GACTATAACGGCACGGTGCCGCAGATCACCTACACGGCCACCGACGGCACGGCCAATGCCACGGCCAATCTCGATATCACCGTCACGCCAGTCAATGATGCGCCTGTCGGGACTGCAGACGTGACCTCGACATCGGAAGACGTGATGCTTGTCGTCAATGCTGCTTCGGGCGTGTTGAGCAACGACAATGATGGTGACGGCGGTGCCTTGGGCGCAGGCGTGACGGTCACCGGATTCAGCATCGGCGGCACGCCCTACGCGGCTGGTGCAACGGCCAACCTTGCCGAAGGCGACCTGACGCTGAATGGGGATGGCAGCTACACATTTGCCCCCGCGAGCAACTATAACGGCCCGGTGCCGCAGGTTGTCTACACGTTGAGTGATGGTGCCCTGAGCGATACTGCAACGCTCGACATCACAGTGACACCCGCCAATGACGCCCCGGTTGTTTCGGCACCGGCGGGTACAATCAATGGCACGGAAGATTCCGCTCTCACTTTCTCGGCAAGTGGTGGCAATGCGATTTCTATTGCGGATGTTGATATTGCCGGGGGCGATCCTGGAACGACCAGCGTAACCCTGTCTGTCGATCATGGCACGCTAACCGCTGCGACCGGTTCCGGTGCGGGCATCGTTGGTGACGGTACCGATACACTGGTTTTGAGCGGTACTGTCGCACAAATCAACGCGGCTCTGGATGGCCTGCTTTACAACGGTGTTGCCGACTACAATGGCGGCGATCTGATCGCCATCTCCGTCGATGATGGATCGGGTGCTGCGAACGCGACGAGCGCGGGGTCCGTTGTGCTGAATGTGGCCGCGGTGGTTGATGTTTTGAATGACGCTTTGTCGACCAATGAGGACACGGCAGTTGGCTTCAACGTGCTGACTGGGCTGACGGCCGGCTTACCTGATGGTGCAAGCGCCGATGGTTTTGCCAGTGCGACACCGGTGCTGGCGTCCATCGGAACCGGCGTTGATGCGCCACAGAACGGTGTTGTCAGCTTTGGTGCGGATGGCTCCATTGTCTATACGCCAAATGCCGACTTCAACGGCGTTGACAGTTTTACTTACGTGATTGAGACGCCAGACGGCGATGGTGGCGTTGTTACTGAGACCGGAACGGTGACGATCACCGTGAACCCGGTTAATGACGCGCCGGTTCAGACCGTGCCGAACACAAGTGGTGGCCCGATTGCGGCGACGACCACGACCGAAGATGGTGTCATCACCTTCACACCGGCCAATGGCAACAGTCTGTCGATCGCAGATGTCGACGGGCCGAGCCTGTCAACGACGCTCACGGTCACCTATGGCACATTGACGCCGGTAGCGGCTGCTGGCGCAACGATCACCGGTTCAGGCACGGGCAACGTGACGATCTCGGGCACGGCTGCGCAAATCAATGCGGCTCTCGATGGCTTGATCTACTCGCCAAACGACGATTTCAACACCGATGGTGTCCAGTCTGAAACGCTCGTGATGATCACCAATGACGGGTCTGGCGCCGGCAATGCGATCGCCAGCGACACTGTGGCCTTGGGTGTGACGGGTGTGGCCGATGTGGTGAATGACGCCATCTCGACCAATGAAGATACGGCAGCGACGTTTAACGTGCTCACCGGTCTGACAGGTGGCCTGCCGGATGGTGCCAGCGCAGACAGTTTTGAAAATGCCGGTCATGCCGTCACGGCGGTCACGCAAGGCACTTATGGCTCGGTGTCATTCGATGCGGCCGGCAACATCACCTATACGCCGCAGGCGAACTACAATGTCTCAATCGGAGGCGTTGATACGTTCACCTATACCGTCACCACTGATGACGGTCAGGGCGGCTTTGTGACCGAGACGGCGACCGTCAGTGTGACGGTGATTGCGGTCAATGATTCACCCGACGCGGTCGGCAATGCCTATATCGGTCCTGAGGACGTGACGATTGCCGGCAATCTGATTACCGACGACACGAGCGCAACCGCGGGCAGTGAAACCGGCACGGACAGCGATATTGAAACGGCTGCTGGCGCCTTGACGATTTCGTCCTTTACCGTTGCGGGCACAGTCGGACCAAATCCGGATTCTTCCTGGCCTGCAGGCAGTTCGGCAACCGCCACTGGCTTCGGGACACTGACGGTCAATGCTGATGGCACATTCACCCTTGTGCCAAGTGCCAACTATGTCGGCGCCTTCCCGGCGGTGACTTATACGATTGATGATGGATCGGGTGCAGCTCCGGGCCCGAATGGCCCGACGGATACTGCGCCGGTGATCTTCACCTTCACCGCGGTCAACGATGATCCGACAGCAACAGGCGCCAATCCGACGACAAATGAAGATACACCTGTATCCGGCAGCGTCACGCTGGCTGATCCGGATCTGCCCGCCGGACCGGACGTTTTGGTGGCATCGCTCGATATCGGACCCGGGTCAGCGCCGAACAATGGCTCGGTCATTGTCAATGCGGACGGCAGCTATACCTACACACCAAACCCAGATTTCAACGGCACCGATACGTTCACAATTTACGTGGAAGACGGGCAGGGCGGTTCCACAACCACGACCATCACTGTGACAGTGACACCCGTGAACGACGCTCCGGTCGCGGCGGCTGATGTTGCAACAACGCCGGAAGATACGCCGCTGATTGTCAATGCAGCATCCGGCGTCTTGAGCAATGATCACGATGGTGATGGCGGCGGTCTTGGTGTTGGCGTGACGGTGACGACATTCACCGTCGGTGGCATGCTTTATGCTGCAGACAGCACGGCGAACCTTGCCGAAGGTGACCTGACCCTCAATGGGGATGGCAGTTACACATTTGTCCCGGCATTGAATTTCAACGGCTCGGTTCCCCAGGTTGTTTATACCGTCAGCGATGGCGGGCTGAGCGATACGGCCACGCTGGATATTTCGGTGACGCCAGTCAATGACGCACCGGTTGCCAGTGACGACACTTACTCGGTCAATGAAGATTCTGTCGCGGGCGTGTCCGGCAACCTCATTCTGGACGATGGTGGATTTGGCGTCGATACCGATGCAGATGGCGACAGCCTGGCGCTGACGGCGGCTATTGTCGACCTGGATGGCAACGGCATTGACGATCCGGTCACTTTCGGCACCGCAATGAACATCACCGACAATGTGGGCAATCCGATCGGCACGCTGACGCTGCAAACAACCGGTGTGTTCAACTTCGTCCCGGCGGCGGATTATTTTGGCGCTGTTCCGGCGGTAACTTATACGGTTGATGATGGTACGGGTGCCATCAATTCCTCCGATATTGGCGTTTTGACCATTGCCGTTGCGCCGGTCAACGATGCGCCCGATGCGAGCAATGATGCTGTCAGTGGCAACGAAGATACTGTCATTGCGCTGAATCCGACCTTGCCGGTGGATATTGACGATGCCCAGGCCGTGTTGACGGTTCTGGTCGGGCAAGTGCCGTTGGCCAGCCAGGGAACCTTGTCCTACACACCTGACGGTGGCGGCACCGGAACTGTGCTGCCGGGGCAGGTATTGTCGATGACCGAACTGGCTTCCGTCACCTTCCTGTCGGCGCTCAACTATAACGGCCCCGTGGATACGTTCACCTATCAGGCCATGGATGATGATGGCGAGACTGATGCCGGCTCGAACGGCTCCGTTGCCATAACGCTGGTGGCTGTCAATGATGCGCCAACGGCGTTTGATGATGGTCCAATTACCGTGACCGAAGACACGGTGGCAACCGGCAATGTATTGACCAATGACAGCGACATCGATGGTGATACTGTCAACGTGGTTGACTTCACGGTGACGGGTGTGCCCGGTCCGGTGGCGGCAGATTCTACCGCTACGATTCCGGGTGTTGGCACTCTGGTGATCAATACCAACGGCGATTTCACCTTCACTCCTGCGCTGAACTACAATGGTCCGGTTCCATCGGTGACCTACACGATTACAGACGGCAATGGGCTGAGTGATACGGCGAGCCTCACATTCGCCACCGTGACCCCGGTGAATGACGACCCAACGGCCACAGCAAATGTTTACACAACGGCAGAAGACACGGCGCTTGCCGGCAATCTTTTGCTGGATGACACAGGCGCCGGCCTCGACTTTGACATTGACGGCGATGGCATTTCGGTTTCCGGCTTCAGCGTAGCAGGCGAGGTTGGGCCATTCGTCCTTGGCATGCCTTTGACGATTGCCGGTGTCGGTCAGTTGACCGTGCAGTCGAACGGCAGTTTCACCTTCGATCCCGATCTGAACTACAACGGGTCGGTTCCGCAGATTACCTATTCGATCACCGATGGCGTCGGCGGATCGGCAAACGCGACTGCAGATATCACGGTGTCCCCGGTCAATGATGCCCCTGTTGTGACCTCACCAGCTGTTACGACAGCCGAAGATCAGGTTGTGAATGGCGCTGTTACCATAACGGATGTCGACGGTGATGTGCCGGTCGCCAGCCTGAATGTGGCGGCCGTGAATGGGACGGCGATCGTCAATCCTGACGGGACCTGGTCCTATACGCCGGCGGCGGACTTCCATGGAACCGATCAGTTCGAGGTTCAGGTAGATGATCTCAATGGCGGCCTTGATACCGTCACGGTCTTCGTCACCATCACGCCGGTTGCCGACATCGCAGATGATCAGATCATCACGCCGGAAGATACTGCCATTGCGGTGAATGTTCTCACCGGCAGCGGTACGGTAGGTGGCACTGGCGGACCGGGTGCAGACACTTTTGAGGGCTCGCCGGTGGTCACCGGCGTAACCCAGGGGTCAAACGGGTCGGTGAGCTTCAACGCTGCTGGTGATGTCATCTACACGCCAAACCTCAACTTCAACGGTTCAGACAGCTTCACCTATACCGTGACGTCCGGTGGTCTGACTGAGACGGCGACGGTGACTGTGAATGTCACACCGGTCAACGATCTGCCGGTTGGATCGGCCGCACCTGCGACCACGCCAGAAGACACGCCAGTCAGCGGCTCGATCACAATGACCGATCCGGATGGCGATACGGTGACGGCCAGCACCGGATCCAATCCAAGCAACGGAAGCGTTACCGTCAATCCAGACGGCACGTGGACCTATGTGCCGAACCCGGATTATGAGGGGACTGATTCCTTCACCGTGAACATTGATGACGGCAACGGCGGTATCACTTCGGTTTTGGTGAACATCACCGTGACCCCTGTCAACGATGCTCCCGATGCCGTGTCATCGACCGTCAGCATTTCTGGTACGGATCCAGTTGGCCTCAGCATTCCATTGCCGAGCGATGTCGATGACGCGTCCTCCGTCCTGCTGTCAACGATCCAACAGATTCCTGATCCGGCAATTGGTACTCTCACCTATTTGCCTGGTGGAGCGCCCGGCACGCCGGTGGCTGTAACAGTCGGTCTGGTCCTGACCAATGCCGAACTGGCAACACTGGTCTACACAGCTGAAAATGCTGCCCTGGGTGGTGCTGGCTCTTTGGTCTACCGAACTCAGGACGACAGTGGTGCGACTGATGCGGGCAGCATCGCGCGGATTGATTTTGTCATTGTGGCCGTGCCTGACAATTCAGTTGGCGACAACTCGTTCTTCCCGGAACCTGTTGACGAAGAGCGCGTCGACGACGGCATCAAAGCGGAACCCATTGTTCCGTTCATCATTGATGCGGTGAACCAGATTTCGGATCTGGGATCGGTTGGCGAGATTGATCCTGAAGAGGGCATCATTCTCGAAACAGTCGATCAAATTGCTTCAACCAATGCCACAGAGGATGTTGTGGCCGTGGATCCAGCCGTGCTTGACGCCGTGGAGGCCATTGATGCCCTGCGTCAGGTACACCTCGAAAAGTCCTCGGCAAGTCCTGAAGTGCGATCAACTTCAATGGACGACTGGGGCATCGAGAGCCTGACAGGCTTCTCATTGAAATTCACGCATGACCAGCATCGGGAAGATGAGCAGGGTGCATATTCTGAGTCAGGCCAGCTGGTCATCGAGACCTATGTCCGCGAGCGCATTTTGTTCATCGACGTGACCAACACATTTGATCCGGACGTCGAGGGCGTCGTGAAGGGGTATCGGGTTGAAATGGCCGACGATACACCATTGCCTGACTGGATCAGGATTGTTCGCGACGGATTTGTCATCGCCGAGCGTCCAGCCAATCTTTGGGACCTCAGCCTGAAGATCAGCGCGGAAATGGAAGACGGTTCTTTGGTGACGCGCGGCGTGGTCATTGATGGTCCAACGGGCGAAATTCAACCCTTGAGCCTCGACGGTCAGGAAGATGGCAAGCGGTTCGAGGATAAGTTGAGAATGTTGGTCAACAACTGATCTGGTCGAGCGGTACATTCCATCTAAGCCCGGTCTTGCCTTTTGCGCGGGTCGGCGCATAGTGCGGCTCTCAGCTGCGGAACCCACTCAAATTGCTCGAATTCGAACCCCAAGTCTTTCAATCCATCTGGGTTGCTCTGGCCGTCATCGCTATCGTCTTTGCCGGGTCCATCGTGCAGGCCGGCTTAGGCATGGGCTTTGGTCTGACCGTGGCGCCGATTTTGGCGCTGCTGGACCCGGTTTTGGTACCTGTCTCGGCACTCTATCTGGGAACGGCAACTTCGGTGGCTGGTGCGTGGAGTGAGCGCGGTAACATCGTTTGGCGTGAGGTCAACACCTGCATATCGGGCCGCTTCGCCGGCATTCTCGCAGGGTTGTGGATCCTGCTTGGCCTGACAAGCATCAAGACATTTTCGTTGGTGTTCGGAATTGTCATTCTGTTTGCTGTTCTGCTTTCAGTTGTCGGCTGGCAGCTGGCGCTCAATTTGCGCAACCTGTTTGCCATGGGCGTGGTCAGCGGCTTTACGGGTGTCATCACCTCGGTGGGCGCGCCGCCGCTGGCACTGATTTATCAGAACCAGCCAGCCACAAAGTCGCGGGCGACCCTTGCGACATTTTTTGCCTTCGGTGGTGCCATCTCCCTGGTGGTGCTCTATGCCGCTGGGTTGGGCAATTTCACCCACTTTTTACTCGCGTTGTTTATGGCGCCGCCGGCAATCGTGGGTACATTGGCCGGGCGACGCTTGAAGTCCGGTTTTGATCGTCGCTATCGAATCTGCTTGTTGGGCATCGCCGCAGTGGCGTCGATGATGTTGATTTACAGGGGGCTGTCTTGAATAAAATTTTTGCGGTGTCGATTGCGACGTCAATGACTTGTGGCCCGGCGTTCGCCGAACTCAAAACGCTGAACGGCGAAGAGATCGCAGCCCTGCTGCCGACCATCATTGCCTTGAGCCCCCAGTCCCGCCAAACGTTTTCGGCGGCGGGTCCGACAACCTACACGGATCGGGGGCGAGACACGTTTGGCTCGTGGCGGGTACAGGGCGACAAGTATTGTTCTGAATGGCCGCCAGCAGGTGGGTGGTCCTGCTATGGGGTCGAGTATGACGCGGAGACCGCAAGGCTCATCTGGATTGATGGCGGCGGTCATCGCACGGTCAACACCGTTCAGCCAAAGAACTAGATCACAGCTCTTTTCCGGCCCGAAATTCCGACCAGCGCATGAAGGCATTGGCGCCGATTGAAGAGAACGGTTCCGGTGGCAATTTGACCGGGTCCGGAAACTGCTGCATGGCCTCCAGACTGTCTGATGCCTGACCGCTCGCCAATTCCGCAGCAAGCTTGCCGGACAATGTGCCCATCACCGTGCCGAGACCATTTTGACAACAGGCGGAATAAAGACCCGGTTCGATCTCGCCGAAGGCCGGCACGCCATTGCGGCTGAGGCAAAGCAGGCCACCCCATCTCTGGTCCATGCTGACATTGGCCAACATGGGAAACCGTTGCCTGAAACTGCGGTCGTGCACTTCACCAATGCCAGCAAGTTTGCCGTCACTGACAAACCGATTGGGCGCCCAGGTAAAGCGATTGCGAACAACGATGCGGTCGCCTCCTTGGCCCGAAATGCGTCTTATTGTCGACCCCAAGGGATCGGCGGGCGTGAAGCCCCACCTTGCCTGACCGCCAAGCGTCGAGACTTCTTCCTTTGTCAGGGGACGCGTGATCGACGCATAGAGGTAAATATGCATCAGCCGGCGTTGGAAGAACCCAAAGCTTTCAATGTGGCCATTGGTGGCCAGAATGACCTTGTTAGCCGAGATGGATGCTTTGTCGGTTTTGACGGTCCAGCTTTGGCCTTCGCTGTTCAGTGACATGACGGGGCTGTTTTCGAATATCACAACTCCCGCTTCGGCCAGCCCTTGAGCCACGCTGCGCACGAACAGCGCCGGTTGGATCATTGCCGTGCCCGGGGTGAACAGGCCACCTTGATAGTAGGATGTGCCGCAAATCTCCTGCATCGCAGCGGCGTCCAGGAGTTCATATGCCTCGTCGAGTTCTGCCAGGTGGTGCGCATAATTTTGGTTGTTGGTCACACCGCGTTCGGTTGCAGCCGCATTGATCTTGCCGCTCAGTGTCAGAGCTTCATCGCTCATGCCGTATTCTTCGGCAGCCTCACAGTTGAACCGGATGGCTTCGCGGTTCATCGCGATTTGTTTCAGATCGTCTTCGCGATTGCTGGCATAGTCCTTGGAATCGAGCTTGTGGGGGATGTCGATCATGAAGCCGGAATTGCGTCCGGCCGGCCCTTCGGCAATGCGACGCGCTTCCAGCAAGATGATCTTTTGCTTCGGATCAAGCTGATGCAAACGGCGTGCAGCGGCGAGGCCGGCAAAGCCTGCGCCGACGATGACAACATCAGCAGTGGTGTCAGCTTCCAGACAGGGATATTGCGGCGCCGGATCAAGCAGCGCGTCCCAGGCGGCTGGGCCGGGGTCGCTCGGCAGCTTGCTGACTTTGCGTTCCACCCTCAATACTCGTCGTTCAGCGCATCAACGGCCGGGATCTCGCGCTCGCGCCGGGCAATATAGTCGCGCAATTGCTCATCCACAGCCACATCGAGCTTTGGCTCTTCATAAGCGGCAAGCAGTTCCTTGGCCCTTGTCAATGCCCGCGCGGTGATCTCGTGGCTGCCTTCGGCGATCCACTGTTCGATCGAATTGTTGTCGAACATCTCCGGCATGAAGAAGGCGGATTCAAACTTTTCGCGGGTGTGTTTGTGGTCGAGATAGTGGCCACCCGGCCCGACGTCGCGCACGGCAGCAAGCGCCTCATCAAAGTCATCCCACTGGATTCCCTCGACCATGCGGTAACCCATGGCGCATTGCTCCGCATCAACGATGAACTTGGCCATCGAGCAGTGCATACCCGCTTCATTCCAGCCGGCCGAGTGCCAAAGATAGTTGGCACCCGACATCAGCGTCGCCATCAGCGTCGACGCGCTCTCATAGCCGGCCTGGGCGTCAAAGGTTTTGGCCCCGCCCAAGGTGTTGGACGTACGCCATGGTATTTTGTAGTAGCGCGCCATCTGCCCGATCATCATGTTCATCAGGCTGATTTCCGGCGTCCCCGCCATGGGGGCGCCCGACTTCATCGATACGGTGGACAGGTAATGGCCATAGATCGCCGGGCAGCCTTTGCGGACGACCTGGGTGTAGGCCAATGCAGACAAAGCCTCGGCGTTCAATTGGGCGACAGCGGCGGCTGTTGACGCAGGCGTATTGGCTCCGCCCAAAACAAACGGAGAGCAAAGAACCGGTTGGTTGCGTTTGCAGAACGCCCGCATGGCTCCCAACATGGTCTCGTCCCAGACAAGGGGTGAATTGCCGTTGCAATTGCCCGTCGCGACGGGGTGGGTTTCCATGAAGTCTTCGCCAAATAGGATGGCGCACATCTCCATCACGTCTTCAGCGTTCTTAGGGCTGGTTGTCATGCCCATAAACGTCTTGTCGCTGTGTTTCATCGACGAATAGGTGATGCGCAGGTGACGATGGGCAACCACATGATCCATCGGCTCAACAATGTGATGCGCTGAAGAATGAAGCGCCGGCAACATATGGGCCAGCCGATGGAAGTCGGCCAGATCGTCCAGCGTTGGACCGCGGCGCTTGTCTTCCAGGTCGCGCAAATAGGGCGCGCCGGTCATCGGAATGAACATGCTGTGGTCTTTGCCGAACGGCAAATTATTCGCCGGGTTGCGGGCATGGTAGGTGAAGCTTTCCGGAATCGACTGGATCAGCTCACGAACCAGATTGCGATCGAGATGGACGCGGTCTTCGTCCCGGATATCGGCGCCCGCTTTGCGCCAGTCTTCGATTGCCTGCGGATCACGGAAGATAACGCCGACGTCTTCCAGCACTGCCATCGACGCGTCGTCGATCTTTTCGATCTGCTCCTGGCTCATGGGCTCAACCAGGGGCAGGTTGCGCTTCAGCGCCGGCAGCATCTTGGTGTCAAAGGCGGAGCGGATCTCGCGGCGCGCCTCGCGGCCGCCACGCCGGCCCCGACGGGCCTGTGGCTCCGCGCCGCTTTCTGCGGCGGCGGTCAATTGATCAGATCCTGGCTGGCTGGATCGGTAAGGTCGACCCAGATGGTTTTCAGTTCGGTATATTGGTCATGGGCGTGCAGGCCATTGTCGCGGCCGCCAAATCCAGACTGCTTGTAACCGCCGAACGGTGTGGAAATGTCGCCCTCACCATAGCAGTTGACTGTCACGGTTCCCGCACGAACAGCGCGGGCCGTGGTTAAGGCGCGTCTTGTATTGGCGGTGAAGATGCTGGCGGTAAGCCCGTAGTCCGTGTCGTTGGCAATTTCGATCGCTTCTTCCAGCGAACTGACTTCAATGACGGACAGAACGGGTCCGAAGATTTCGTCGCGGGCCAATACGTCGTCCCTGTTTGTCGAAAAGATGGTGGGCTCGAGAAAGCCGCCGTCCATTTTGCCGCCCGAGAGGGCTTTGCCCTTGTCGAGATAGGAGCCCACCTTTTTGCAGTGTTCACTGTCGATCAGTGCACCCAGATGGTTGTTGGGATCGAGCGGGTCGCCGGTACGCCAATCCCGCAACCGCGCCATAATCCGTTCCATCAAAGCTTCACGAACGTCCTTGTGAACGATCAGTCGCGAACAGGCGGAGCAGTTTTCACCCATGTTCCAGAAGGCGGCATTGACGATGTGTTCCGCGACGAGGTCGAGATTTTCTGCATCTTCCAGCACGATGGCTGGGTTTTTGCCGCCGCACTCCAGCACCACTTTCTTGAGATTGGAATCAGCTGCGTAACGCAGGAAGCGACGTCCCGTTTCGGTCGAGCCGGTGAAGCTGACCATGTCGACACCCTCATGCATGCCCAGCGGCTCCCCGACATTGGGGCCGTCTCCGGGTAGAACCTGCAGCACGCCGCGCGGAACACCAGCTTCAGCCGCCAGTTCCGCAACACGCAGTGCGGTCATCGACGTCTGTTCTGCAGGTTTGACGATGACGGAATTTCCGGCCGCCAGGGCAGGGCCGATTTTCCAGGCCAGCATCAGCAGCGGGAAGTTCCAGGGCAGAACCGCGGCCACAACACCAACGGGCTCGCGCACGATCATGGCGATCGCATCGTCATTGGCAGGCGCGGTCTGGTCGTAGATCTTGTCCGCTGCCTCGGCGTGCCATTTGATGGTGTGAATGGTCTCGGGAACATCGATGGTTTCGCAATCCCGGATGGGTTTGCCGGATTCAAGGCTCTCCAACACTGCCAATTCGCGGGCGTTGCGGGTGATCAGCTTGCAGAGCTTGATCAGCACATCCTTGCGATCTGCCGGATGCATCTTGGCCCAATGGCCCTGGTCGAAGGCTTCGCGTGCTTTGCTCACGGCCAGATCGACATCGTCACCATTGCACGCAGCAATGGTCGCCAGTTTTTCGCCGGTTGCCGGATTGGTTGTTTCCAGCTTGTCGCCTTTGCCGGGTTGAAATTTGCCGTCGATGAAGGCCGATTTGGGGAAGCTCATCTGTGCGGCGATGGCGGCATATTCCTCACGGGTCAGTAAATCGGTCACGATGCTTCTCCTTCGATCAGAGCAATGGCCTTGTTCATGGTGCGGATGACTTCCGCCAGTTCACGCTTGTCGTCTTTGTTCAGCGGTTGCAGGGGACGCCGCGGTGGTCCGCAATCGATGCCACGCAGGGTCACACCATGCTTGATGCATTGAACAAACTTGCCGCCTTGCTCCAAAACCCGCATCAGCGGCAGCATGGCGGTCATAATGCGGCGGCCCTTGGTGAAGTCACCCTCCAATGCGCAGGCACGGTATAGAGCGATATGGGCTTCCGGTGCGAAGTTCGATCCGGCACATACCCACGAGCGTGCGCCCCAGGCAAAGAATTCCAGTGCCTGATCGTCCATGCCACAGGAGAGCTGAATGTGGGGGTAATCGCGTGCCAACATGTGCAGTCGGTTGGGATCGCCCGACGATTCCTTGATGGCGCAGAAATTGGGGCTGCGACCAAGGCGGTCCAGCGTTTCCTCATCCATATTGACGCTCATGCGCCCCGGATAGTTGTACAACATCACCGGCAGGTCAGCGGCGCGGTCAACGGCGAGGGCGTGAAGCGCGATCTCGCGACCTGTTGGATAGGCATAGGGGGGTGTGGTCACCAGAAGGGCGTCAGCCCCAATGCGCTTGGCCTCGGTTGCAAAGGCGATGGCGTCGTCGGTGCGAATGGCACCGGTGCCGACGATCATCGGCAATCGCGTGCCGATGATTTCCTTGGCCAGCAACATCAAGTGAAACCGTTCCTCGACGCTCTGGGCATAATATTCACCGGTTGTTCCGGCGATGATCAAACCGTGCACGCCGGACGCAATCAGATCCTCGATCACTGCGGCAAACGCCGTTTCGTTGATCGAATGATCTTCATTGTGGGGTGTGACGACGGGGGTGTAGATACCTTCAAACTGCATTTCTGCTCTCCCGGACTTCATCGGCCAGTTCAAAGGGCAGTGGGTCGGGGGTGACAAACTGCTCCATCTGGTGGCGCGATAATTCCCAATGTTCCAAAGTCAGTTGCACCGCTTCGGCGGCGGCGTTGCGGGCGAATGCCTCAATCATCTGGTCGTGTTGATCTGCGGCCT
>JABSRX010000238.1 GCA_013214695.1 Rhizobiaceae bacterium
GTGTTGCGATGCACCAGACCGGTTCGACGACGGCGGCGCAACGCGATACGCTTTCGCAACTGATCCAGACGCGCGATACTTATGAGGAGCTGTTCCGTTCCTCGATCGAGGCCGCAGCTGATGATACAGGGGTCGAGCTGAGCAACCCGTCGCTCGCCTCAAAAAGCTTTTTGGCCGTGCTCAACAGCACGGTCTTTTGGTACACTCCGCGCCGCCGGAATGCCACTGCAGAGCAAGTCTCCATTGCCATGGAGCTTGTCAATTACGCCCTTCGTGGATTGGGCATGCACCTACCGGAAGACGCTATTGAAGATTGGAAAAAATACCTATGAGTGATGCAGTTATGGATCTGGGCCTGTCCCCCCGCGTGTCGGAACTCCGCGACAAGGTCGCCGACATGATCGAAAATGAAGTGATGCCCGTCGAGCACGAATTCCTGGAAGAAGTGTCGAAGGGCGATCGCTGGCAATATACCGACCGGATGACCGAAATTCTCGAAGGTCTGAAGGCTGAGGCGCGCAAGCGCGGCCTGTGGAATTTCTGGCTGACCGATTCCGAGCGCGGCTATGGATTGAGCACGGTCGAATATGCCTATCTGGCCGAAGAGATGGGCAAGGCGCATCTGGGTGCTGAGACGTTCAACTGCTCCGCCCCGGACACCGGAAATATGGAAGTCTTCGAGCGCTACGCCAACGACTCTCTGAAAGAGAAATGGCTGGCCCCGCTGCTGGAAGGCAAGATCCGCTCGGCCTATGCGATGACCGAACCGGATGTCGCCTCTTCCGATGCCACCAATATCAACATGTCCTGTGTGCGTGACGGCGACTCCTATGTACTGAACGGCGAGAAGCACTGGATTTCCGGTGCCGGCGATCCGCGCTGCAAGGTGTACATCGTGATGGTCAAAACCGGTGGCGAGGATGACCCCAAGCATAAGCGCCACAGCCAGATCGTCGTGCCTGCCGACACACCAGGTATCGAGATCCTACGCCCGATGCATGTCTTCTCGATGGATGACGCACCGCATGGCCATATGCACATGCGGTTCACCGATGTGCGCGTGCCGGCTGAAAACCTGTTGCTCGGCGAAGGTCGTGGCTTTGAGATTTCGCAGGGCCGACTTGGGCCGGGCCGCATTCACCACTGCATGCGGGCCATTGGTCAGGCGGAGCTTGCCCTGTCACTGATGTGCAAACGCTCGATCCAGCGCGAAGCCTTCGGCAAGCCGCTGGCCCAGTTGGGCGCGAATTTCGACATTATCGCGAATGCCCGCATGGAGATCGAACAGGCCCGCCTGCTCTGCCTGAAAGCCGCCTGGATGATGGATCAGGGCGATCCGCGCGCCGCTGCACCATGGATTTCGCAGATCAAGGTTGTGGCGCCTTTGGTGGCCTTGAAGGTGACCGATGACGCGATGCAGATGTTCGGCGGATTGGGCATTTCCCAGGACACGCCGCTGGCGCGTCAGTGGATGCATCTGCGCACGCTGCGCTTTGCCGATGGCCCGGACGCCGTGCACCGCCGCCAGGTGGCGCGCGCCGAGTTGAAGAAACACACCCAGCAGAAAATGGCCTGACGTGAAAGCGCTTACTCTCAACCACGACGGCTATGCCCGTTCTGCACCCGACTCGATCCAGCTGACGGATCTGTCGGAATTCGTCTCCCTCAACGACATCGACGTGCCTGCACCCAAGGCCGGCGAGGTGAAGATCAAGGTTATTCTCGCTGCCGTGAACCCGTCGGATGAAATGTTCATCCAGGGTCTCTACGGTCAGCCGCGGATCGGCGGCAACGCTGCTGGTTTTGAAGGGGTTGGTGAGATCGTCGAATCCGGTGGTGGGTTGATGGGCACCTGGCTGAAGGGCAAGCGCGTGGCATTCGTTGCCAAACCGGGCCGGCCCGGCACGTGGAGCGAATACGCCATTGCCGATGCAGCAACCTGCATCCCCCTGAAAAAAGGCGTCAGCGATGTTGATGGGGCAGCGCTGATCGTCAATCCGCTGACGGCGCTGGCGATGTTTGATCTGGTCAAGAAGGACAGTTCGAAATCCTTTATCATCTCCGCCGCCGCCAGCCAGTTGTGCAAATTGATGATCGGGGCAGCCAAGGCGGAAGGCTACAAGCCGATCGCCATTGTACGCCGTGACAGCCAGATCGAACCGCTGAAGCAATTGGGGGCAGCCCATGTGCTGAACTGTGAGAGCGACGGCTTCATCAGCGAGTTCGCCGCCCTGATGCGGGCTGAGAAACCGCGCGTTTTCCTCGACGCCGTTGCCAACCAGACCAGTGCTGCGATGTTCGACAAAATGCCGAACCGCGGACGCTGGGTGATCTATGGCAAACTCGACGAGGAACTGCCGACTATTCAACAGCCGGGTCAGATGATCTTCCAGTCGAAACGCATTGAAGGTTTCTGGCTGACCCAGTGGATGCGCCGCACGCCGTTGCTGCGCAAGCTTGGGGTCATTCGCTCGGCCCAGACCCGCTTCGCCAGTGGCGAATGGAAAACCGATGTCACAGCAGTCGTGCCGCTCGACGAGGCAATCGCCCGCCTGCCCGCTGAACTGGCCGTACCCAACGGAAAGGTTTTCATAAAGCCGAACTAATTACGCTTCGGGGTTGATCACTTCACAGACGCCGCTAAGCTGCGATTCAACGGTGCGCAAAAAGGGCGAAAAGCCCGCACCAAATGACAGTTGGGAGGCTGTTTTTTTGGAGTTTATCCAGATACTCGTGAGTGGCGTGGCCAATGGCTGCGTCTATGGGCTTATCGCCCTTGGTTTCGTGCTGATTTACAAGGCAACGGAGGCGGTTAACTTCGCCCAGGGTGACTTTATGATGCTCGGGGCTTTCTTTTGCCTCGGCTTCACCAATGCCGACTTTCTGGGGCTGAATTTCTGGCTGGCTGTGCCGATGGCGATCATCGCCATGGGCATTTTCGGTTATCTGTTCGACTGGGGCATTCTGCGCCACATGTCGGGGCAGTCGCAGACATCCATCGTCGTATTGACCATCGCCATCGGCTTCATCCTGCGGTTCGCCGCCGGCACCATCTGGAGCCATGAGCCGGTATCGCTGGAGACACCCTTTGCCGGTGAATATGTGCGCAGCGGTGGAATTGTGCTGGGGGTCAACGAGATCCTGATCGTGGTTGCCACCGTCATTCTCACCTTCGGCCTGTATCTGTTTTTCTCGCGCACCAAGCTGGGCGTCGCCATGCAGGCGGCCTCGCAGAACCAATTGGCCGCCTATTACATGGGCATTCCGGTGAAGCGCATCCAAAGCCTGGTCTGGGGCCTGTCCGGCATGGTGGCAGCGATTGCCGGCATCCTGTTTGCCTCAAAAGGCGCGATTGATCCCTCCTCCGGTCTGCTCGGCATCAAGGCCTTTGCGGCGGCGGCGATTGGTGGCTTCGGCTCCCTACCGGGTGCGTTGGTGGGCGGTCTGATCATCGGTTTGGTGGAACCCCTGTCGGCGCGCTACGCCCCTGACGGCTTTGCCGGCATCGCCCGCATCGCGCCTTATGCGATCCTGATCATCGTGCTGGTCTTCCGGCCCGGCGGTCTGTTCTCGCAGACCCAGAAGAAGAAGGTGTAGACCCATGCGCTTCGTCTTCAAAACTTCCTATGACGCCGATATCCGATGGTTCAAACATGGGGCGCAGCTGTTCTGGTATGCCCTGTTGCTGTTGTTCATGTTGCTGATGCCGCTCTACTTTGTGTGGACCGGCAATCCCTATCTGCTGGGCGAAATCACCGGCGTGTTGATCTTCTCGATTGCCTGTCTCGGTCTGATGTTGCTGATCGGTCAAACGGGACTGGCCAGCCTAGGCCATGCGGCGTTCATGGCGATGGGCTGCTATGCCAATATCCTGATGCTGAATGCCGGCCTGCCCTGGCTGATCGCTTTCCCGCTGGCGGGTTTGCTGACCGGCCTTTTCGGCACGATCATCGCCCTGCCCGTGCTGCGCCTGCACGGGGTGTATTTGGCGCTGGCAACGCTTGCCCTGTCGGCGATATCCGGCGACATCATCGACCTGACGGAACGCTGGACCGGCGGTGTCAGCGGTATTGTCGTGCCGGACATTTCGATCTTCGGTTACAGCATCAACAAATACGCCAATCCCTTTGCCTTCTATTTCGTCACCCTGGCGGTCGTGCTGATCTGCGTGGCGCTGTATCGCAACCTGCTGCGCAGCCCGGTGGGCCGCAGTTTTGCAGCGATCCGCGATTCCGAAATTTCCGCCCGTGCCATGGGGATCAACCTGACGCGGACCAAGGCCGCCGCCTTCTTCATGTCCTGCACGGCAGCAGGCTGGGCCGGCGCGCTGTTCGGGCATTCGGCAACTTATGTGACCCACGAAACCTTCGACATCGTGATGTCGATCATCCTGTTCCTGGCGATTGTCGTCGGCGGGCTCGGCTTCATGCATGGCGCGTTTTTGGGGGCCATCGTCAGTGGGCTTATCCCCGTCCTGATCGCCAATGGCCGCACCATGCTGTCAACGACCTTTG
>JABSRX010000239.1 GCA_013214695.1 Rhizobiaceae bacterium
ACCTGCCGATTGACGTGTCGGGCAATCTCTTCGTTTCCAACGGCGAGATTGGGATTTACCTGGGCGGCAACGGCGCAATTGAATTCGCCGACAACGTTGTCGTTGCAGGTGGCAAAAGTGGCGTCGCCATTGCTGAACAGGCCGCCGTTCAATTCATCGACAACATGATCAGCGCACAAGGTTCGGCGGTCGAGCTGGATGCGAGGGCGGGCGCCACACTACAGGGCAATGACAACCTGCTTCATGGCGCCACCTTTCCGTCCGCGTTGCGTCAATCAATCGCCAACGCGCAACTCGATTCCTTCTTGCAACGGGCAGATGCTGCGGGTTCTTTTTCAGAAGTCACGCAGAATTTGCTGGCTGAGACATCCGGTCAAGCCGAAACGCTCGACTATTCGGCCTATCTGGCACAGCTTCGCTCGGCTGCAGCGGGGCTTGAAACGCAGGTTGAAACATTCGTCGGCAAGAGCCTCTATCCTGCTGTCATACCGCCTTCGGCTTCGCCATTTCCCGTTGGCTATGATGACCCCACCACTTTCCATCAATCGCTTGTCGATGGCAGCGGCAACCTGACGCTGACGTTTCGTGATGTCGCTGTTGCCGGTCGCGGTGCAGCTCTTGAACTCTATCGGACCTATCGTGAAACCGAAGAGTGGGAAGGGCACTTGGGCAAGAACTGGCAAAGCAATCTGGAAACCTCATTGCTTCATCAGTTCAAGGATTCCCTGTGGTTGCGGCACCAGGATGGTGGCAGATCGAAGTTCATTGCCAAGAACGGCATGTTTGTTCCGGAAATCGGGCTTCCTGTCAGTCAGATTCAACAAAAGCCAGACTTTACCTACACACACAAAATGGCCAATGGCCGGGTCGACTATTTTGATGCCAATGGCCTGTTGATGGCGCGCGGCATGGGTGCCGGCACGACGCAACAGATCGAACGCCGGTCGGGCAAGATTGCTCAGGTCAGCGAAGTGTCCGGCCGCACACTCGCCTTAGGATATCAGGGGCAATACCTGACATCCGCCGAAATTGCGGGAATGACCACGCGGTATCAGTATGACAACGGCCTGCTGACCGGGGTTGAGGACAATGCCGGACGCAAGACCCGTCTGGAATATGACCAAACCGGCCGGCTGAAAGCGGTCACCTTTGTTGATGGCGGCCGTATGGAAATTAAGCGCAATCCGGAGGGACAGGTCAGCGCCATTGTCGGGCCAGGCAATATGGAAACCAAGTTCGTGTATGAAACAAACCTGGCCGATGGCAGCTACACGTCAACCGCAACCGACTCGACGGGCCGAACGGTTCGACAAACAGATACCGTTGCGCAAGAAGGCGCTTTTTCGCGCAACATTTCGAAAGGGACGGGCGACAGCTTGGTCCAGCACGTGCTGAGCGCGGCGCACGGCAATCTAAGATTGGCGAACAATCGTGCGGACATCAGCGCGACTTTCGACTTCGACCAGAACCGCCTCCAACTGGCCGCCACCGGCATGCAGACCGCCGGGCAAATCGGTTTTGGGGCTGAGTCTCCCGCAGCCGAATTTGATGGTCGGGGATTTCCGAAGCAGATCAATTGGCAGGGCAAGCTGGCGACGCCGGTCTACGATGATGCTGGGCGGCTGACACAGATCACCACGAACGACGGCGCAGTTGACAGCTTTATCTACGACGCCTCCGGATTGCTCGAGACCCACACCAAAAGCGATGGTGGCTCTTTGAAGATCGAACGCAATCTGGCCGGACAGCCGGTGCAGATCACCGATGGCTCGGATGTCTGGACCGCCAAGTACAACGCCTTGGGTCAGCCCACCAATGTGTCCAGCAACGGCATGAACTGGGCGTTGGACTATGACACCGCGGGTCGGGTCGTGCGATTTTCACAAGACGGTGCCCAATTCGACGTCGAATACGATTCCGCGGGCAATCCCAATCGTTTTTCCGGCAGCGATGGCAGCACCATTGTCATCACCCAGAACAACAAGGGCGCATTTCACTACACGTCGTCAGATGGACGGGATGTGAAGGTAGGTTTTGGCAATGACGGTCAGATTGAAAGTGTGGTCAGTGGCGATGAAACTTTGCTGTCGGTGTCCCGCGTTGATGGGCGACGCGCGTTGAAAGATCACCGCACCGGGGAAACATTTGACCTCTATGCCGAACAGGCGGAGCTGCTCGGCACGCCAGCCAGCCTTGCGGGCACCGGATTAATGAGTGGCATGATTGGCCCTGTGACCGACTTTCTCAGTTCAGCCTTGCCCGCGACGTCGGACAGAAATGCCGACCGTTCAGCTGCGCCGTCCAGCTATGAAACGGGTGTCACCCTCGGGAACAGCGCCTTCAGCATGCCTGGAGCCGCTGATCGATTGGGTCGGGCCGGACGCGCGGTCGGCCGGGTGCTGTCCATCTTGTCCTATGCCAATCACGCCGATGCTTATGTCAGTGGGCGACGTTCTGGCAGCCAATTTGCAGCCGACACGATGGCGTTTACCTCAGGCCTGTTGGTGCCGGGCAACCCCCTGGTTTGGGTTGCTGCGGCTTGGAATGCAGGGGAGGCGCTCGGCAGGCTGGCTGCTGACCACGTCATTCGCGTCATCAACGATCCCAACCATCCCCTGAGTTCGCTCTACCAACGGGTCTTCAACCGCAGCCGCCAGGAGAGGTCACGCCATCCCTGTGCGCGCACGATCAATTGTGATTGCGAGGGCATCGAAGCGGGGATTTTGAACATCGGCTGGAAGCCGGATTGCCGCCGCTGTCAGGCCGGCCTCAGACAACAGTGTATGCGAGAATATCAAAACCACGGTGATGCCGGACGCGCCATATCCAGCGTCGGCACCTGCCGCAGCCGCTGCAGCGTCTATGGCGACAATTATACGCCCCGCGATCCATAGGGCGTTGTCGCGGCAGCGCCAAAGCGCACGCCAGTCGCCTTTAAGCAGAGGGCATGGGAAAGGTTGAAAACGCATCGTCCTGCGGTGCGTATCCCAGAACCCTGCAGGTCTCGCTCAGATCGAGCCGCTTGAACCGGTTGTCGGAGATGCCGTGGGCAATAAAACTGCCGTCGACATCGGCCTGGATCGCGCGATCAATCAGGTGGGTTGCGTCGCGATGGCTCAACCAGGCGCTGAGGTCGCGCTTGGTTTCAAGCGGCGGGCCATCGGCCGGTTCGAACGCCCCGATCCGCAGCGAGACGCAGGACAGGCCGTGCCGCGTCGCATAGAACGAACACAGGGCCTCGCCATAGCATTTTGAAACGCCATAGAGATTGGCCGGTGCGACAGCCATGCCCGGGACGATTTGCCGGTCGACCGGATAGCCTTCGATGGTTTGCGCGCTGCTGGCGAAGACGAAACGGCGACATCCCGCCTTTTGCGCCGCCGCAATCAGATAGGTTGTGGCCAAGATATTGGCCGGCAGAACCGCGTCAAACGCGGCCTCAGGGTCCGGCACGCCGGCCAGATGCACAACGGTATCGACACCGTCGCACAAGGCCTCGGCTGCCTGTGCGTCGCTGAGATCAGCAGGCACAAAGCGATGCGGATCCTTGACCGGCGCCGCAGGGGCGCGCAGGTCGGTCAACACGAACGCGTAGCGATCCTGATAAGCGGCCACAAAGGCCTGCCCAATCCGCCCGCTAGAACCGGTCACCAATACTTTCTGCACAGCCTGCCTCCTGTCGCCCCTCTATCGGCACTGTATAGCGGCTGGGACCAAAATGGTCACGGGCGCAACGGAAGGCAGGGGGCCGCTGGGGAGGGAGCAAGGCGGTGTGTGGAGAGATCTCCATCGAGCCCGCTGCGTTCTCAGTTCTTGTCCGGATCATCCCAGTCGAGCTGAGGCACGGTGCCGACCTGTTCCAGATAGGGCACCCCGTCTTCGTCAGTCCTCACCCGGTAGAGCCCGGAATCCCCGAGCGGGCCGGGCAGGGCGTTGATCATCTGGTAGCCGGCGTCGGATGCCTTGCGGCGATTGCGCTCCTCTCGCCGCCGCCGCCAGAGATCGAAAATGTTGTCGAACTGGCGGCCGATGATCATGGTGACGATCGTCGCGAAGATCAAAAGGGCCAGCATCCAGCCGGTTTGCAGGCCGAGCGTCAGGGATTGGTAGGTGTCGAACAGATCGGCCCAGAAATTGTAGTCGTTTTGCATGGGTATTCCTCCGCTATGTCGATGACAATCGACTACCGGAGGCATCGCATGCGGCGAGCGCGGCGATTAAAGCTCTGAAATCAAGCCAAACCTCTGGTAGTCGGGGAGTTCGTAGACCGCCAACAGACAGCCGCTATGGCCTTTGGAAACACCCCGTGGGGAGCCTCTTGGACATGCGCCAAAGCCTCCCCGACCCGAAGGTTGGAGAGACATTGTTGCGGTCAATGCCGGACCGCTGTTGGTCGAGGCTACGACGCCCCCAAGCGCACGCGGCGTGCGCGCTCTAAGGGGAGTTTAG
>JABSRX010000240.1 GCA_013214695.1 Rhizobiaceae bacterium
AAACGAACGGGCCTTGCCCCACATTGTCCGCCAGGGGCAGCCGCACCGAGCCGTCTTTCCCCCCAATCAAGATGTCGACCGCTATCCGCGCACCGGCTGGGACCGCCCCAAGGCATCCGATCATTGCCCGGTCGCGGTGACATTGAAGATTGAATGATATTTCCGTTCCCGGAACACCTTTGAGGCCAATATGACTTTATCCCTGTTTGAAATCGCCGCTCTGCTGCTGGCTTTGTCTGGCTTCTTTGGCTGGTTCAACCACACGGTATTGCACCTGCCGCATACGATTGGCCTTTTGGTCATGGCCTTGGTCGCGTCGATTGCCCTGTTGGCGCTGGAATATGCGTTTCCGTCGCTTGGCATCACCGACACCCTGCAGGACGCCATCGGGCAGATTGATTTCTATGCAACCGTGATGGAGGGCATGTTGGCGTTTCTGCTGTTTGCCGGCGCGCTTCATGTGGATTTCTCCTTCCTGCGCAGCCAGGCCTGGGCAATTGGCTTGATGGCGTCTGTTGGGGTGGTGTTGTCGACCTTCATTGTCGGCACCGGATTTTACTTCCTTTCCGGTCTGCTCGGCGCCCAGGTGCCGTTCATTTGGGCGCTGGTCTTTGGTGCTCTGATCTCTCCAACTGACCCTGTTGCGGTGTTGAGCCTGTTGAAATCGATCAACGTGCCGGACGCGCTGGAAGCCAAGATCGCCGGTGAATCGCTGTTCAACGATGGAGTAGGGGTCGTTGTTTTCGTCATCCTGCTGACCGTTGCGACCTCCACAGCGGGCACTGAGGTGACTGCTTTCGAGGTGGGCAAGCTGTTTGTTATTGAGGCCTTGGGTGGTGCGGTATTGGGGGCTGTGACAGGCTGGATTGCCTACCGAGCAATGTCGACCATGGACGAGCACATGCTGGAGATCCTGTTGACCGTGGGCATCGTCGCCGCCACCTATGCCCTGGCGCTGCGCCTGCATCTGTCGGGGCCGATCGCGGTAGTTGTGACCGGCCTGCTGATTGGCAATCGCGGTGCCGAAGTTGCGATGAGCGAGCATACCCAGAAAAGCCTGTTCAGCTTTTGGGAGTTGATTGACGAGATTTTGAACTCGATTCTCTTCCTGCTGATCGGCCTGGAGGTGCTGGTGATCGCGCTTGATCCGTCCTTTGTCTGGCTGGCAGTTGCGACCATTCCGCTGGTGCTGTTCTCGCGCTTTGTTGCGGTCTCAGCGCCGATATTGCTGCTTTCGATCAAGCAAACCTTTACGTCGGGCGCCATTCCGGTGCTCACATGGGGTGGCTTGCGGGGCGGCATATCGGTGGCGCTGGTGCTTTCATTGCCGGCCATGCAGCACAAACCCTTATTGTTGACATGCACTTATGCAGTTGTGCTGTTCTCAATCATCGTACAGGGTCTGACCGTCAAATCGGTGGTCAATCGAACTGTCGATCCAACTCTGATTTAGGAGCAAGCAATGCAGCGGCGATTTGCGATCTATGACGTGTTTTCGGACAAGACCATGGCCGGCAATCAGTTGGGGGTTGTGTACGACTGTGATGGTCTGGAAACCGAACAAATGCAGGCAATTGCCCGCGAATTGAACTTTTCCGAAACCGTGTTCCTGATGCCGCCGGAGGACGCCAACCATTCGGCCCGCATGCGGATTTTTGTGCCCAACAACGAACTGCCCTTTGCCGGCCATCCAACGGTTGGTGGAGCCATTGCGATGGCCCGCGAAAAAGGGCTCGAGGCGGTTGGTCAGGGCATCATTGTTCTGGAAGAAAATGTTGGACCCGTGCGTTGCGCCGTGCGTTTTGACGATACAAGTGCTTATGCGGAGTTTGATTTGCCAATTCTCGCCGAACCGATTTCCGGTCCAGAAAACAAAGAAGCCATTGCCGCCGCCATTTCCCTGGACCCGCAAGAAATCGGCTTTGAAAATCACGTGATTTCCAACTACAGCGGTGGTCTTCCCTATACGCTTG
Organism: Rhizobiaceae bacterium; assembly: GCA_013214695.1. Lineage (GTDB taxonomy): Bacteria > Pseudomonadota > Alphaproteobacteria > Rhizobiales > Rhizobiaceae > Pseudahrensia. Next base: position 1,974 of record JABSRX010000240.1, read on the forward strand.
TGCCGGTACGGGATTTGGCGGCGCTGGGGGAGGCGAAACCGAACTTGTCGATTTGGAATGAGGGCTTTGGCTTTCATGATCACAACTCGGCCTATGTCTATTGCCGCGAAACCGGGGATCACAACAATCATTTCCGGGCGCGCATGTTCGCCCCGGACGCCGGGATTCCTGAAGATCCAGCAACCGGATCTGCCGTTGCTTCCTTGGCAGGCGCTTTGATCAAATACGATGATTTGCGAGATGGTCTGCACACGGTTCGCATCGAGCAAGGCGTCGAAATGGGTCGCCCATCTTTGATCACGCTGGAAATGGACATTCGTGACGGCAAGTTTGTTGGCGGTCGCATTGGCGGGCACGCGGCAGAGTTTGCGCGGGGGACGATTGAAGTTTGAAAAAGCTTACCGCCGCCGCCGTCGCCGCCGTTGCGGTCGTCGCCTCGACCTCCGCGGCACTGATCCAAGTTGGTGTCTTTGCGCAACCGGCTCGCGCGCAGGAATTGCCGCGACCGGCTGAGGATAACGATTACCGCTCAGCGAGTTCTGCGATGGTCAAACTCGGCCAAATGTTCTTCTACGACCGGGTGCTGTCGGGGACCTACCGCGTCTCATGCGCCACCTGCCACAATCCCGATCGCGCCGGGTCGAATGGCTTCAGGACAGATTCAAAGCCTGAGGAAGAGGGCGATGAATTGGCGATCAACGGATTGCCGCTCTACGAGGCTTTGAAACCTTCTGCCAAACACGCACCGGCTTTGTTCAATCTGGGCGCCAAAGAGTTTACCGCCATGTTCGGGGATGGCCGGGTGGCGCAGTTGCCGGATGGCACGTTTCTGTCGCCAGCGGGCGCCGAGTTACCGGATGGGTTAAACGATGTCCTCGCGGCTCAAGCCCTGTTTCCTGCCGTGACGGGCGATGAGCTAGTCGGGACGGTGGACAATGCGGTCAAACAAGTCGCCCATCTTGGCAACCGCGCTGTCTGGGACGCACTGGCGGACCGGATCAAGATCCTGCCGGAATACGGGCCGTTCGTTCGTGCGGCCTATCCAGACCTAGCCAGCCTGGACGATCTGGATATCGTGCATGTTGCAAATGCCATCTCGGCATTCGTTGCCGCCGAATGGCGCAGCGATAATGCGCCCTTTGATGCGTATCTGAGAGGCGACAAATCCGCTTTGTCAGAGCAACAGGTCAAAGGCATGCAGCTGTTTTATGGCAAGGCGGGATGCAGCACTTGTCATGCGGGCACGTTTCAGACCGATCACGCATTTCACGTCGTGGCCACGCCCCTTTGGCGCTTCGATGTTGATTTTGTCGACGGCGAGTTTGATTTGCATTCCGACAGATCAGAGCTGACGGGCAATGATGCTGACCGATATCGCCGTCGCACCCCGTCGCTTCGAAACGTCGAGTGGAGCCCTCCCTATGGTCATGCCGGCAGCTTCGAAACCCTGGAGCAGATGTTGCGGGCACATTTGGACCCGGTTGATGGTCTGCAGGCGTTTGTTGCCGACCGGCTCAAGGGCGAAACTGCGCCAGCTTCAATCGAGGAGACTGTGCAGGATCTCGTCGAACGCAATGAGCTCAAAAAGGTCGCATTGAACGATACGGAGATCGGTGATCTCCTCGCGTTTCTCAAATCTCTTTCGGAGCCGCAAGTGCTTGCCGGAAAGTTGGGTCGACCAGTGGCGGTGCCAAGCTCTTTGGCCCTTGACTGAGAGGGGCACTTCATGCTGCGCAAAGGAAGGGCGAGAACGCCTCAAGTGCCAGCCAATAACACCATTTATGTGGGAGCAAGTTGAATGTATGCGTCGATGCCGAAGGTCAACAGCAGCAACCGGCTGATTGATTTGCGCAGTGATACCGTAACCCGTCCATCCGCCGGCATGCGTGAGGCCATGGCCAATGCCGAAGTGGGCGACGATGTGTACGGTGATGACCCAACCGTCAATGCGCTGGAAGAACGTGCAGCCGATATGATGGGCAAGGAAGCCGGGCTGTTCGTGTCATCGGGGACACAAAGCAACCTGGTGGCTTTGCTGACCCATTGCGGGCGCGGTGACGAATATATCGGTGGCGTTGGTTATCACATTCCCAAATATGAGGCCGGTGGTGCAGCGGTGCTGGGGGGCATTTCACCGCGTCATCTGCCGCTGAATGCGGAGGGAGGATTGGACCCACAGGCGATCGAGGCGGCAATTCAGCCAGATGATTCCCACTTTGCCATCACCAAATTGATCTGCCTGGAAAACACCCATAACGGACTGGTGATGGATCAGGATAAAGTCGAGCAAACGTCTGACGTGGCCAAACGTCATAGCCTGAGCCTGCACATCGACGGGGCGCGGTTGATGAATGCAGCGGTGAAGTCCGGGCGACCTGCGAGCGAGTTGGTCGCCTGTGCCGACACTGTTTCTCTGTGTCTTTCC
>JABSRX010000241.1 GCA_013214695.1 Rhizobiaceae bacterium
CCCATGACAGACAGCAGAAAGTTGGCCCGATCCTGCTCGTTAGCGGGCAGGTCCTGCTTTAGAAAATAGCCGCCCTTGGACGTGCCCCCACGCATCCACATGCAGGGGACACCGTGCGGATCAGACATATTTCAGGCCCCTCTCGGCGAGGCGCTCCCGCATTTTGTACATGTCGAGACCCAGCTCGCCCTTTGCCAGGCGCTGGCGCTTTTCTTCTTCGTTGGCGAGGCGCGCCCGGGTTGCTTCCAACACTGTTGCCGCTTCCTCGCGCTTGACCACACAGACACCATCGTCATCGGCCAAGACTATGTCGCCCGGATTGATGGCAGCGCCGGCGCAAACAACCGGCACGTTCACCGAGCCGAGGGTTTCCTTGACGGTTCCCTGAGACCCGATGCATTTCGACCAGACGGGCATTTCCATTTCTTCCAGGTCCTTGGTGTCGCGGACACCGGCGTCAATGATCAGACCAAGACCACCCCGCGCTTTCAGCGATGTGGCAATCAAGTCGCCGAAATATCCAGCGTCGCTTGGGCTGGTCACGGCAAGCACCAGAACATCGCCCGGCTTCACCTGCTCGATGGCCACATGCAACATCCAGTTGTCGCAAGGCGGGGCAAGGATGGTCACCGCTGGGCCGGAAATAGAAGCGCCTTTGTAAATCGGCCGCATGTAACTCGCCAGGAGGCCTTTGCGACCCTGCGCTTCGTGAACAGTGGCCACACCGGCCTCACCCAGTTCCTTGGCGATGCCAAGATCCGCGCGCTCGATGTTTTGTACAACAACGTGTTCCATGGGGATGTTTCCTACAGCTCGTCAACGCAAACGGGATAAACCGCCTGAAAACCTTCGGCATATTTAGCCGCACGACCGCCGGCCTGTCCGCCGGAATTGCGGCGAAAATGATTGGCACGGTTCTGAGCCACATTGGTATAATAGTCCCAAAGATGATGTTGTCCCTCCATACACTCGATGGCGGCGCGCTTTTTGTCCCAGACGTCGGTGATGTCGAGGAAGACATTTGGGATCCAGCCCATTTGCTCCGTCTGATGCGGTTCGAACAGATATAGCTGCGGGGCACCCAGCACCTTCTCACCAGGTTTGTGCCCCCATGCCTGGGCGATCATGCGCACTTCCATGGCAATTTCGGTCGTATACATATGGTCGGTATTATAGGGGTCATACTTTGAATGACTCATCATGAAGTTCGGCTGAACCTTGCGAATGATATCGACCAGCTGGAATTTGGCATCGTTATCCAGATTGAGCGGGTAGTCGCCCAGATCGAGGAACTGAATGTCGTGCACATCAAGTGCCTTGGCAGCGTTCTCCGCTTCGCGACGGCGTTCGGCTTTGACTTTGTCCAGAGTCATGCCTTCCTGTTTCCAAAGCTTGGCGCTTTCGCCGCGTTCGCCAAATGACAGGCAGGCAACGGTCACTTCATAGCCCAGTTTCTGATGCAGGGCGATTGCGCCGCCGCATCGCCAGACGAAGTCGGCCGCATGGGCGCTGATGACAAGGGCGGTTTTCTGGTCGGACATGACACGAACTCGATAAAGGATTGCGAACCCGAGGATTATTCTTGCAATTGGGGTAAATTGCCATTTCAAATGACGCCCACTACCATAAGTAAATGTTTGGACAGGGTTCCTGCGGGGTTATCCAATTCAAAGAACGCTACCCAATTTAAGGCATTTGAAGGCCTTCTCCATCGTCGCACGTGCTGGCAGCATTTCTGCGGCAGCTCCGCTCATTCATTTGTCGCAACCGGCCATTACGCAGGCGCTGTCAAAGCTCGAAACCGCTCTTGGGGTGAAGCTTTTGATGCGGGACCGATCCGGTGTCGCGACAACCGAGCCGGGCGAGATGTTTTTGAAGCGTGTGGAGCGGGCCTTGTCGCTGTTGCAGGCCGGGTGCCTGCGCGCCAGTCAGGAGGGCGGAACGCGCAACACCAAGTCCGATAGCTCATTTGACCACATGCTCACCATCCAGCAATTGTCTGCGTTGATCGCGATTTCCGATACTGGCAATTTTTCCCTCGCAGCACGGTCCATGGGACTTTCGCAGCCATCGGTGCACCGGCTGGCACGGGACCTTGAGCGCTCTGCACAAATCAGTTTGTTCCAAAGAAACGCCAAAGGCATAGCCTTGACCCCAGCTGCCGAAGTGCTTGGGCAATTTTCGCAATTGGCTTTCTCTGAAATCGAGCAGGGCTTTCAGGAGCTCGACGAAGGCATGGGGCGGGGCGCCGGTCGGTTGACGATCGGAACGCTGCCATTGGTTCGCACCGATATTCTGCCCCGTGCGATCAATGAATTTGTTCGTCATAGCCCCAATACCCAGATCAGCGTTGTCGATGGCCCCTATGACGATCATTTGTTGGCGCTGCGGCATGGTCGGCTGGACTTTATCCTCGGAGCCTTGCGCGACGATCTTCCGGTCAGTGACGTGGTCCAGGAGCGTCTGTTCTCCGATCGGCTTGGGATCTTTGCGCGAACCGATCATCCGCTGGTGGGGCGTGAAAATCTGACTCAGCGTGAGCTTGCGGAATACCCATGGGTTATTCCGCGCGAAGGCACGCCGACTCGTCAGTATTTCGATTACTTCTTCGGCGATGGTGAAAATTCACCCACACATATCTTGGAATCCAGCTCGCTAATTCTGATCAGGGGTTTGTTGAGTGACAGCGATCGTTTGACGATGATTTCGCGCAATCAGATCAGTCAGGAGCAGGCGTCTGGATTGGTACAGCCGCTTGCGGTTGAATTGAACGATCAACCGCGCGATATCGGTATCACCAAGCGTGTGGAGTGGTATCCCACAGCCGAGCAACAGCGATTTCTCGATACGTTAGAGCAAGTCGTTGGGGCGTCTGACAGATTGAATTGACACGCGAAACACTTTCGCCGCTGAGATAGGGGAGCACCATGGCGGACAGGCTTTTGCGCGGACGCGTATTGAGTTTCAAAGCGCGCCCGGAATCCATCGACGACGACAATAGTTATGACTATTTCGAAGATGGGGCAGTGTTCATCCGGGGTGACACCATCGCCGCCGTTGGAGACTATGCCGATTTGGCTGGCCAGGCCGGCATGGCTGAGGTCATCGACCATCGTCCCCATCTGATCATGCCTGGCCTGATCGACACCCACAATCATCTGCCCCAAATGCAGGTCATTGGTTCCTATGGCGCTCAGTTGCTCGATTGGCTCAATACCTACACCTTTCCTGCCGAAGCGGGCTTTGCCGACTCCGACCATGCGGAACGCATTGCGGCGGCCTATTTTGACGAGATGCTGCGCAATGGCACGACCACAAGTGTAGCCTATTGTTCCGTCCACAGGCACTCTGCCGATGCCTATTTCAAGGAAGCTGAACGCCGCAACATGTGCGTCATCGGTGGCAAGGTGATGATGGACCGCAATGCCATCGACGCGGTCCACGACACGCCACAAGAAGGTTATGACGACACCAAGGCGCTGATTGCAAAGTGGCACGGCCGGGGCAGGGCACATTATGCCATCACACCGCGGTTTGCGATCACGTCCTCACCGGAGCAAATGACAGCTTCCCAGGCTTTGGTGGAGGAGTTTCCGGACTGTTACGTGCAGACGCATTTGTCGGAAAACCGCAAGGAAATTGAAATCACCCTGGACCTGTATCCGGATGCGAAAGACTATCTGGGGGTTTATGAAACCTATGGCTTGTTGGGAAAAAAGAGCCTGTTTGGTCACAGCATTTATCTGTCGGCGCGGGAGCGAGCTGCCATGGCGGAAACCGGTTCTGTGGCGGTTTTCTGTCCGACATCCAATCTGTTTATCGGTAGTGGTCTGTTTGACGAAGAAGCCACTCGAAAGGCCGGAGTGCGGGTGGCGGTTGCTACAGATATCGGCGGCGGCACGTCGTGTTCGATGTTGCGTACCATGGATGAGGCTTACAAGATTCTGCAGCTGCAGAACCAAAATCTCAATCCATTGGCGTCTTTCTACATGATGACGCTTGGCAACGCAGAGGCGCTGTCCTTGTCGGCTGAAATTGGCACTTTGGCTCCCGGCAGCAAGGCTGATATTTGCGTCATGAACAGTTGCGCCACTCCGGGCATGGGCTTGCGCATGGAGGCTGCAAAAAGTCTGAGCGAAGAGTTGTTTGTGCTCCAGACCATGGGGGATGACCGGTCGGTTTCCCAGGTTTATGTGGCCGGGGCGGCCAGCAAACCCGAGGCGGGACCGCACGACTGACGAAGCCTAATTTACAAAGTGTCTACTCGCGGTAATAGTCGCGCCAATCAACTTGGTTTGGAGAAATGATATGACTGATTCCCCCATTGCGCTGATCACCGGTGGCGCTCGTGGCCTGGGTTATGCCTGCGCG
>JABSRX010000242.1 GCA_013214695.1 Rhizobiaceae bacterium
ATCAGAAACTCGACGCCGCCATTGAGTTGGCCGGAAACGCCGCGCGAGCGCTTGACGATTTTCTCCACATCAAAGCCAATACCGCTGGCGGAAAGGCCAAAACTGTCGGCGTGTTCCATGTGGTTGTAGATCTCAGCCGACCGCAGCAGCGCCTTGGTTGGAATACAGCCCCAGTTGAGACAGATGCCACCCAGATGTTCGCGCTCGACAACCGCCGTTTTCAGCCCCAACTGGGCTGCCCGTATCGCAGCCACATAGCCGCCGGGACCGCCACCGATAATCAAAATGTCGTAGGAATTCGCCATGGTCTTTGCCTCAATTCACCGGCGCTGACAGCAGCAGCCAGTTTTGCGTTTGGGAAGTCTGATTAAATGGAATGTACGCGCGCTGGTCGCGTTGGACGAAACCGCGCGATGCGTAGAGCGCCTGGGCCGACTGGTTGGAATCTTCCGTCACCAGGCTGATTTTGGTCGCCCCTCTCTCTTTTGCTTTTTCAATGCAAATATCGAGCAATTGGCCGCCAATACCCCGCCCCTGCGCTTTGGGATCGACCGCCAACCAGTCGAGCAGCCAGTCACCTGCCGCCACAGTAAACAGCTCGAAAATCGGCTTAAACAGCGGTTCTGGCAGCACGCCAATCTCTTTGCCGTCATCGACTGTCAACGTACCATTGGCAGCACCAACCACGGCACCATTGAATTCGGCAATCACAGTGTTGGTCCAGCCGGGCGGAAAATTGGGATCGGACATGGAGGCTTCCGAGAGCAACATCCAGTCTGCCGCGTCAATATCATTGGCCAATGCCTGGCGGCGCCAATACCATTCCGACAAGCCATGGCTGGCGACATTGTCGAGCCAGGCCATATCTGCGGCATCTTGTACAATTGCCGGGCGAAAGCTGATATCGGACATGATTTTCTCCTGATTGTCCTTGTCCTTGCCCGCACCACACGTCATAGAAAGCTCAAATTTCAGTTCCGGCGCTCCAAGATGCAATTTTTCGAATCTTTTTACAGTCTCGGTTATTCCGGTGTCGTCCTTCTGCTGACGACCTTGTTCATTGCCGCCCTCGGCTTCAGCAGCCTGAAGCTGCACAAGCGCAGCTGGCCCTGGAAAGCCCTGTTTCTGGGCGCCATCTTTGTGCTCTTCGTCATCGTCACCAACTATCTGGCTGCCGAGCGCAAATTCATGATGGACGCCATTCGCGACGAAGGCGGATTGAAGCGTACCCAGGAACGCTGAGTTCACAGGCATCTCGCCCCGCTCCGCTTAAACCAGCATGCTTAATGGGTTCTCGATATAGCCCTTGAACGCGGCTGCCAATTCTGCACCCAGTGCGCCGTCGATCGCCCGGTGATCAAAGGCAAAGGTTGCCGCCATCACGGTGGCGATTGCCAGTTCATCACCCTTCACCACCGGCCGCTTCTCTCCAGCACCAATGCTGACGATAGAGGCGTGTGGCGGATTGATGATGGAGGTAAATTCCTTCACCCCGAACATGCCCAGGTTTGAAACTGCCGTGCAGCCGCCCTGGTATTCCTCAGGCTTCAGCTTTTTATCGCGAGCCCGGGAAGCCATGTCTTTGACCTCGGCAGAAATGGCCGACAGCGACTTCAGTTCCGCCTGACGCACGATCGGCGTAAACAGGCCGTCTTCGACCGCCACGGCGACACCCACATCGGCGTGTTTGTGGAAAAGCCGGTCTGTCGACGTCCAGGACACATTCGCCATCGGCACCGCCTTCAGCGCCAGCGCCATGGCTTTGACGATGAAATCATTCACTGAAATCTTGTAAAGCGGCTTGCCGTCGTCATTGGTCGGTGCACCGGCATTCATTTGCGAACGTAGTGCCAGCAAGGCGTCGAGCTCACAATCCATCGTGACGAAATAGGACGGAATCGACTGGGTGCTCTCGGTCAGGCGCTCAGCGATGACCCGACGCATGCCGTCATGCGGCTTTTTCTCGTACGAATCTTCGGCAAACATCCGCAGAACCATGTCGTCTGACATGCCTGTCGACAGGGCCACACCGGCAGAACCGGACGCCGTGGCGGCGGCGGCGGCGGCGGTGCTCGCCGCAGCCATCGGAGCCGCAGCGACGCCAGATGCCAGCGCCGCCTCGACATCAGCCTTGACGATACGCCCATGCGGACCGCTGCCGGTGACGGCAGAAATGTCCAGTCCACCTTGCGATGCAATGCGGCGGGCCAAGGGTGTTGCAAACACCCGTTCTCCCGAAGCGGGTGCGGCCGACGCAGGTGCGGTCGCCGCAGTCGCCGCAGGTGCAGGCGCGGCTGCCGGTGCGGCGGCAGGTGCTTCCGCTGGTGCGGCGGCGGCTGGAGCGGCGGCTGGAGCCGGATCAGCCGTGACATCGCCCACGTCCTCGCCCTCTTCCGCCAAAACAGCGATGACGGCGTTGACCTTCACACCTTCGGTGCCTTCGGCCACCAGGATCTTGGCGACGACGCCTTCGTCGACCGCTTCAACTTCCATGGTCGCCTTGTCGGTCTCGATCTCGGCAATCACATCACCGGCAGAAACGGTGTCGCCTTCCTTGACCAGCCATTTTGCCAGATTGCCCTCCTCCATGGTTGGTGAAAGGGCGGGCATGGTAATATTGGTGCTCATCGTTCATCTCCCTGCGATTGGGCCAGGGGTTCCAGGTAAATGGGGCCGCTGTCTTCAGGTCCGTCGTCATATGCTTCGACGGCCCAGGAGCGGCTGTTGAGAATTCCGGCGGTGATTGTAATGACATTGTCATGGGCCGGTGTGGCATTGGCGATGGCCGCCAACATGGCTTTTTCGTCCACGGCGGTTTCCACCGCCTCTTCCGGCGAGAGCCGCTTATTGGCCCAGCTTTCCAAGGCTTCGATGGAGATCGCCACCTGGTTGACCCCGGACGGGATCACCACGGCGCCGCGAAACTTGTCCCAGCTCGCGTGACGCACATCGAGGACGGGAAAAGCGGTCACTTGTAGGTCACCGCTCTGGCCGCTGCGACGACTTCCTCGACGCTTGGCAATGCCAGTTTTTCCAGATTGGCCGCATAAGGCATGGGCACATCTTTACCGGTGACGCGCAGCACGGGCGCGTCGAGATAATCAAACGCCTCCTGCATGATCTGCATACCGATTTCCGCGCCGACGCCAGACTGTGGGAAGCCCTCTTCGATGGTGATGCAGCGGTTGGTCTTCTTCACCGATTCAATGACGCTAGGCATGTCCATCGGACGGATGGTGCGCAGGTCGATGACTTCCGCATCAATGCCCAGCTCAGCCAGAGCGGCGGCAGCGTCCATGGCGTAGCGCACGCCGATGCCGAACGAAACGAGGGTCACGTCGTTACCGCTGCGGGCAATGCGCGCCTTGCCGATTGGCAGCACAAAATCATCCATATCCGGCACGTCGAAGGACTGGCCATACATGATTTCGTTTTCCAAGAAGACGATCGGATTGGGGTCGCGGATTGCAGCCTTCAACAGTCCCTTAGCATCAGCAGCCGTATAGGGTGCGACCACCTTCAGACCCGGGATGTGACTGTACCAGGCGGCATAGCACTGGCTGTGCTGAGCGCCAACGCGGGCTGCCGCGCCGTTCGGGCCGCGAAACACGATGGGAGCGCCCATCTGACCGCCCGACATATACAGCGTCTTGGCGGCCGAATTGACGATCTGGTCGATCGCCTGCATGGCGAAGTTGAAGGTCATGAATTCAACAATCGGCTTCAGCCCAGCCATGGCAGCACCGACGCCGATACCGGCAAAGCCATGCTCGGTAATCGGTGTATCGATGACGCGCTTGGCGCCAAATTCATCCAACAGACCCTGGGTGATCTTGTAGGCACCCTGATATTCGGCCACTTCCTCACCCATGACGAAAACGTCCGCGTCGAGGCGCATTTCCTCGGCCATGGCGTCGCGCAAAGCTTCACGCACGGTGGTTGAAACCATCTGCGTGCCTTCGGGAATGTCCGGATCGTTGGGCACAGAGGCCGCAACAGGTGCCGGCGGAGTGGTTGCTGCAGCAGTCGCCGCTGGCGCCGTTGGCGCTGCCGCTTCCGCTGCCGCTGCAGGCTCTGGGCTTGGTTCGGCAGGCGCCGCAGCCGGCGCCGCTTCAACGCTTTCGCCATCTTCAACCAAAACGGCAATCACCGCATTGACCTTCACGCCTTCGGTGCCTTCGGCCACCATGATCTGGCCAACCTTGCCTTCGTCCACGGCTTCGACTTCCATCGTCGCCTTGTCGGTTTCAATCTCGGCGATCACATCACCTGCGGCAACATCATCACCTTCTTTGACCAGCCATTTGGCCAATGTGCCCTCTTCCATGGTCGGAGACAGGGCGGGCATGAGAATTTCTGTAGCCATGATTA
>JABSRX010000243.1 GCA_013214695.1 Rhizobiaceae bacterium
GTGCGCATGCGAGTGAGCGCAGCTATTTCACCAATGTTCAGGGCCAGTGGTCCGGTGCCGGCAAGATTGTGGCCGGTCCTTACAAAAACACCCGTTTTACCTGCAACCTGGAAGGCGAAACGCCGGGAAAGGTTGGCATGAAACTCGCCGGCAGTTGCCGGGTTGGCCTGTTTTCCCAACCGATTGAAGCCATTGTCACCAAGCGTGGCGGTTCCTATCGCGGCCAGTTCCTCGATGGCGCCAAGGGCAAAGGCCTGGATATTGTCTCCGGTCGCCTGCGTGGCAAAAAACTGGTTCTTGGCATCAAGCGCAAGCAGTTGCGCGGCACGATGGTGGCCAATCTTGAAGGTGAAAACGCCATGAACATCACCATTGCGGTGCGTGTTAATGGTGGTTTGGTGCCCTTTATCGGCCTGAGCCTGAACCGCAAAGGCAGCGCCCGTCGCACCAGCTTCCTGGCCGACTAGGCCTCAGGTCTGCCACCAGTCTTTAGATTCAAGTTCTAATTCAAGCTTTTTGCTGTCCATAGCGTCGGCCCAATCGCCGACAGACTTGCCTGAAATCACCAATTCCGGTGCTATATCGGCAAGCGGAATCATGACAAAATCGCGTTGAGTTGCCCGCGGATGTGGAATTGTCAGCCGTTGCTCAACCTGTTCGACCCCATCAAAGGCGATGATATCAACATCAATCGTTCGCGGCCCCCAACGAACAGTGCGCTCGCGCTTTCCCTGTCTTTCCGCGTCCTGACAGACTTCAAGCAAATCTTCGGGTGACAGGTTGGTCACGATCTGGGCGCAGCAATTGAGAAACCAGGGTTGATCCTCAACGCCCCAGGGCGGCGTCTTGTAAAGTGGCGAGACCTTTGCAACGGCAATTTCGGGGTGGGTGTTGAGAAGACGCAGAGCCTGCTGCAACGCCGCTTTGACATCACCGATATTGCCGCCAAGCCCCAGCCAGGCACAGCTTTCCTTGGAAACTGCGCTCATTCGGGATGACAGACCGTAACTTCAACGTGGTCGAGAATACCCGGCACCGGCGCATTGGGTTTGCGGACCGTAACCTTGGCGTGCTGGATTTCATCAAACGCTTCGCAAAGGCCTTGGGCAATATCCAGCGCCAGGGCTTCGATGAGATAGCGATTGCGCTTGGTGACCAGCTTTTCGATCACCGCAAAAGCTTCGCCATAATGCACCGTGCCCTGAATGCGGTCTTCTTCCAGCGCCCCCTGCGGCTCAACCTTGAGGGTAGCGTCGACAAAAAACCGCTGCCCAAGCTTGGTCTCTTCCTCAAAGACCCCGTGATGGGCAAAGAAGGCGCAATTCTTCAGCGTGATTTCGTAGGTATGGGTCTTGGCATTCATGGCGAAATTTTCCCACGGATAACGGCATCAGTGACGCGCAACGCGTCTTTGTTCACCTCTATATCATGGACGCGGAAGATCGCCGCGCCTTTCTGTCGGGCGACAACGCTTGTCGCAGCCGTCGCAGCACCGCGCTCATGTGCCTCGCGCCCGGTGATTGCGCCAAGGAAGCGTTTGCGTGACGTGCCAACCAGCAGTGGATAGCCCATGGCGTGGAGGCGCTCGAGTTCACACAGAATCGGAATGTCGTGGTCAATTGTCTTGGCAAAACCAAAGCCCGGGTCCAACACGATGCATTCATCCGGCACGCCGGCGGTCTGTGCAATGGCAACGGAACGGGTGAGAAACTGCGTGGCGTCTTGCAACAGGTCGTCAAGAACAGGGCGCTCCCGCCGCGTGTTCATGATCACCAGCCCTGCCCCGCTCGACGCGGCGACCTGGGCAATATCCGGTTCACGCTGGCAACCCCACACGTCGTTGACGATATGCGCCCCGGCAGCGACCGCCAATCTGGCTGTCTCGGCCCTGTAGGTATCCACCGAGAGGATCATATCAGGTTCTTTGGACAGCGCTTCGATGACCGGCAGAATGCGGCTCTGTTCGGTTTTGCTGTCGACGGGATCTGCATTGGGCTTGGTCGACTCGCCACCGATATCGATGATCGCCGCACCCTTCGCCTGCATGTCGCGAGCCCGCTCAACGGCGGTGCCCACATCAAGATGGTCGCCCCCATCTGAAAACGAATCCGGAGTCACATTCAGCACGCCCATGATCAGCGCTTCGGGGCCAAGCTCCAGGCTGCGTCCGTGGGCCAGTTGCCAGCTTGTCGGTTCAAACGGCTTCATCGCCCCCGCCATTAATCAGGTCCGGTCTCTAAACCGGTTGGTGATCGGGTAACGGCGCTCGCGTCCAAAGGCGCGCTGGGTGATCTTCACACCGGGCGCTGCCTGACGCCGCTTGTATTCAGCGATGTAGAGCAGATGTTCCATGCGCTCGACGGTGGCGCGGTCAAAACCATTTTCGGTAACGATTTCGTCTACCGACATTTCATCTTCGACGAGGCTTTCCAAAATCTTGTCCAGAACCGGGTATTCAGGCAGCGAGTCCTGGTCGGTTTGACCTTCGCGCAATTCGGCAGTGGGCGCCTTATCGATGATGTTTTGCGGGATCACCTCGCCCGTCGGCCCCAGGCAATCGGGCGGCATGTGCTTGTTGCGCCAGTCGGCCAGATCATAGACCTGCATCTTGTAAAGATCTTTGATCGGATTGAAGCCACCGTTCATGTCGCCATAGAGCGTCGCGTAGCCAACGGACATTTCCGACTTGTTGCCGGTGGTCACCACCATGGAGCCAAACTTGTTGGAAATACCCATCAAAATGACACCACGGGCCCGGCTCTGTAGGTTTTCTTCGGTGACCCCTTCGTCGGTATCGGCAAAGGTGGATTTCAATGCCGACAGGAAACCTTCCACCGGTTCGTAAATCGGCACGGTCTCGTAGCGCACACCCAGGGCATCGGCACAGTCCTGGGCATCCTTCAGGCTTTCATCGGAGGTGTAGTGGTAGGGCAACATCACACAACGCACCCGCTCTTCGCCCAACGCATCAACGCTCATCGCAGCAACGATCGCTGAATCGATGCCGCCGGAAAGACCCAGCACCACATTGCGGAAGCCGTTCTTGTTGACATAGTCCCGCAAGCCCAGAACGCAGGCGCGATAATCGCACTCCTTGGTGTCGGCAAGCTTGGCCTGGACACCCTTATCACACACCCAATCGTCCCCGTCCCGGCGCCATGTTGTGACGACAACACTGCGTTCAAACTGGTTCAACTGGACCGGAATCGTTTTATCAAGATTGACGACGAAAGACCCGCCATCAAAGACTAATTCGTCCTGACCACCCAATTGATTGGCGAAGATCAGCGGCAGTTCGGCAGCGATCACCTGCCGCAAAACCACTTGCACGCGCACATCCATTTTGGCGCGGTAGTAAGGCGAGCCATTGGGCACCAGCAGGATTTCAGCGCCGCTTTCCGACAGGGTTTCGCAGACGTCGAGATCACCCCAGATGTCTTCACAGATCGGAATCCCAAGTCGCACGCCACGGAAATTCACCGGACCGGGCATCGGCCCTTGATCAAAGACGCGTTTTTCGTCGAACACGCCGTAATTCGGCAGGTCGACCTTATGGCGCAATGTTGTGATCCGCCCCTCATCCATCACGGCGACGGAATTGTGCAAACCGGTTTTTTCATCGCGCCACGGCACGCCGATGATCATACCTGGACCGCCGTCAGACGTGTCCGTGGCCAATTCCTCGGCGGCCTCACGGCAGCGCTGGATAAAGGCCGGCTTGAGCACCAGGTCTTCCGGCGAATAGCCCGACAGGAACAGTTCGGTAAACAGCACCAGATCGGCGCCCTGGCTGGCCGCATCCCGGCGCGCTTCGCGCGCCAGGGCGAGATTTCCGGCGATATCGCCAACGGTGGGGTTCAATTGCGCAATAGCGATGCGCAGCGTATCAGGTGCTTGGTTCATAAGCGTTATTTAGGCTCCAAACGGCACCTGAGCAATGCCTTGAGTTTAAGCTGCGAGCAAAGATCGCGTTTTGCCGATCATCAGCGCCGCGTTGGCCGCCTCACGTCCCTTTTCAACGAAATGATTTTGATAAATTTCGATGTGATGGGGCGTTTCCTGGAACTGGTGAGGGGTCAGCGAAACCGATAGAATCGGCACCCCGGTGTCCAGTCCAGCCTGAATCAATCCCTGCACGACGGCCTGTGCCACAAATTCATGTCGGTAAATACCGCCATCAACCACAAGCGCTGCAGCGGCAACCGCACCGTATTTGCCGGTTTCGGCCAGAGTCTTGGCCAGCAACGGCATTTCAAAGGCGCCGGGGACATCAAACACGTCGACATCGGAGGCGGAGATAATTTCACAAAAACCAACCAATGCACGCTCGACGATTGGGGCGTGCCAAT
>JABSRX010000244.1 GCA_013214695.1 Rhizobiaceae bacterium
TTCTTTCGTCTCATCATTTGCTCCTCAATTAGCAATGATGAGCCAGAAACCCTCTCTTAGGAAATCAACTCAATCTGTCCATTAGGCGCTGACGTCGCACACAGTCCATCGCGGTCATCAATAACCGAACAGTGATTTGGGGTGATGCCCTGATTGCTGTGGTCCGCTCACATCCCAAATGCCTTTACGTAAAGGAAGGCATCGATGGCGAAGGTGACAACATGGTTGCCTGGTGTGAGACACACCGCGAAGGCGAAGAGGAACCGACGCGCACAACCTTTTCCGTCCAGGACGCCATCCGGGCAGGCTTGTGGCAGACTGAAGCGCGGGTCACTCGCAAAGGGCGCAATGGCGGCACCTATGAGAAGGACAACGATTCCCCATGGTGGAAGTACCCCAAACGCATGTTGCAGATGCGCGCCCGGTCCTGGTGTTTGCGCGATGTTTATGCCGATGTCCTGAAGGGCATCCAGGTTCGCGAAGAGGTGATGGATCACCAGGGTTTTGACAATGCCCGTGATGTGACCCCGGCACCAAAAAAGAACCTGCTGAAGAGCCTGGAGGAAACCAAGGCGCAGCAAACTGAAGAGCCCCAGGAAGGCTTTCAGGCAAACCCAGAAATCCACACAGACAGCCACCAGGAGGTGAACGCCTCTGAATTAGACCAAGAGACCGTTGACGCTGAAGATGCCCCAGACGCGTCAACGACCAGGGAAGAGGAACAGGGAAAGGCAGCCCCCAAAATACCGAGCCTGAATCCTCTTCCCCCACAGCACTTGCGCACCTGGACGGGACCACCCGTCGATCGGTCCTCCAGTTTGCCAAATCCTATTTCGGCGGAATGAACGACAAAGAGCGGGAGCAGATCCGCGCCGATTGGGAAAACCTTTCCCGTGTCCCGAACGCCAATGAGGCGATGAACACCATCATGGATTTTGTCCGCACCAAGGACATTGAACTGTTGCTGGAGTTCACCGGCCTGACTGAAGAACAGCTGAAGGAAGCGTCATGAAACCCCAACCAACAATGAAAACCAGTTCCACCATTCACACCCCTGCCCCGCAGGAAGTCAGCCATGATTGGCTGTTGCAGCAGTTGCGCGGCGAAATCGGATTCGAAATGAACCAGACCCAGCTGGCCAATAAGTATGGCACCACCCCGGCGACCATGGCCCAGGTGCTTCATGGCCGTCAGCAGATCCCAGACTCGATCCTCGAACAGCTGGGTTATCGCAAGCAAGTCACATACGTGAAGATTGACTGATGGCCTGGAACACCAACATTTCCGAGGCCCCAAGAGGCAGAACAGTCCTGAAGGCAAAGCCGGATGGCAAGAGCGGCGGCGAAGTGCAGTTCAGCGTGTTTGAACCCACCGCCGTCATCCTCACCACCAAATGCGGTCAGTCGATCAAGAGCCAATGGCTACCCAAACACAAGGTTGGAGAACATCCGCCACGGGAAATCGCCGGCCGATGGCTTGGCTTGCGCAACGGTGAACAGCCCGTCGCCTGGCAACCGTGGCCCGAACCTTACGAGGCAGAATGATGAAGCTGAATGAGCGAACCATAGAACGCGCCCACGTCTTAATGAAGGCGGCAAAGGCCATGCTGGCCCTACGATGCCAAAAGGTAGATGAAGCCATCAAACGCCGGAAAGAAAAATCTGACGCCTACTATTCCCAAATGTTCAAGAAGATGGACGAGGACCGCGATCGCCGGGAACACAAGCGCAAGGGCCAGGCTGTGGCAGTGGAGGTGATTAAGGTGATTGCCGAGGGACACTACGACCCACGCCAGCTTTGCAATGAATGGTTGAAAGAATTTGGAGATAAGGACTAATGGCCTACAAGATCGCCCGCCCTGACACCGCATTCACGTTGACGCCCGCCAAGCCCCGTTATCGTCAGACCAGTGCCAAACACCTGGCATTCATCAGATCGCTTCCCTGCGCTGTTTCTGGCTCCAGGAAGGACATCGAGGCGGCACACATTCGAATGGCATCCCCGCGCCATGCCAAGCCCGAAACAGGCATGCAGCAGAAACCCGATGACAAGTGGACCGTTCCCCTGTCAGCGGCAGCCCACCGAGGCCCTGGCGGTCAGCATGATTTCAATGAGGAAGAATGGTGGATTGAACAGAGCATCGATCCCATCCAGCTGGCCCTGTCACTTTGGTCCGTATCGTCAACGACCGGAGATGTGGAAGCGGGAGAGCGTATCATCAACGAGTTCAGGAAGGCAGCAAATGGAACCGATTGAAGACCGCTTTGAGTTTTGGTGCGAGCCAAATTCCTGGGCCCTGCCCCTGGCCATCGGCATTAACGGGCATTTCCACCACCTGCAAATCCAGATTGGGCCAATCGGCTTTTGCTGGAACAAGTTGAGGAACTGACATGCAGAAACAACTTCACGGATCAGTCACCCAGATGCCCAAGAAGGGCGAAACGGATGCTGGCTTGAACCGGGCCGCAGCCATGAAGGTTGCCGCCCTGGAGGATGAAGTCAGACGAATGAAAATAGCCCTAGAGCGTTTGGCCTCGCCGGCCGCGTTCCACACAGCCGGCACCGCCAGCCCGGAGGACCAGGCCCGGATGGTGTTTGCCCAAGCTGTACTGGACGGAGAATCCTTGAAAACCGCCGAATCCCATGCGGTGGCAAGAGCCCGCAGGGCCCATGAGGATTTTCTCAGAAGATCACTGAGGGACGGATGAGCAGATTTGCAGCGATCAACTTTGCATTGATTGGCATCGTACTGGCGATGATCGCCCACGTGATTTTCATGCACTGAAATGGATGTTTTTGATGAAACCCGACAATCCACAGGCAAGATTTCTCACCGATGGTGAATTGCGCCAAGTGTTCGGGTTGACTGAAAACGCGCTTAAAGCATTACGAAAAAACAGAAGATTTCCCCGCCATCATCCTCTTTTCAAGAAAACCGATCGCCGGGCCGTTGATCTTTATTTTGACAACGAATCTGGAATTGGACAGTTTTCCGCATTCAAACCTGACGGAAAGGAAAACTTTGGAACATGAGGAAAGACCGACCTGGCTTTAGAGCCAACACCAATCGGGGTGGAAGTGTCGCGTATTATTGGGTGCCCCAACGCGCCATCAAAGGCGCACCTTCGAAATACAAATCAATCCGTCTGCCAGATGACTTGGATGATGAAAACATCGCCAGGCTATGCAGGGAATACACCACTGAACTGAAGTTGGAACTGGCCGAACCGGATCAGCCGTATGCTTTTGATGGGACAATCAGATCCCTGATCGAGACATACACGACAGACCCAACATCACCATTCCAGTCAATCAAACACAGCACACGCATCCGCGACTATCAGCCTACGCTTCGCATCATTGAGGAAACAGTGGGAGAAAGACGGATTGATGCCCTGCGCAGATCTGATTTCGTTCACTGGCATGATCAATGGGGAAGAGGAAAACGGCACAGGAGGGCACAGGGCTGCATAAAGCTATTGCGGGCCATTCTATCCTACGGCGCAACCGAGCGCCTGCACGGCTGTTCTGAAGCGCGTGAGATACTTTCAATCATGAAGTTTAAGGCACCGCCGAGCCGCATGGTAAAACTTGAACGGCATCACGCCTATGACATCGTTGAGAATGCACTGGAAATGGGGTTCCCGTCGATTGCCCTAACACAGGCATTGCAGTGGGACACAGCCATCCGCCGCATCGATCTGATCGGCCAATGGAACCCGTGCGAACCAGGATCATCCGGCATTGTCAGTGGCGGAACCAGGTGGACCGGGCTGACTGCCCAGAATGTCCACAAGGGCATCCTGACAATCTACACATCCAAGTCAGGAGAAACCCAGCTGACAGAGCATGACTTGAATGAATGCCCCCTGGTCCAACGTGTGATCCAGGAATATCCGTTGCCGAAGGTTGGCCCGCTGATTGTTTCTGAAGACACCGGCAAACCATGGCGGGAAAATTATTATGCGACCCAATGGCGCAAAATTGCCAATGAGGCGGATGTCCCAGAAAAAATCTGGTCAATGGATTCGCGTTCCGGCGCTTTGTCGGAGGCCGCAAAAGTTGTCCACAAGGAGATTGTGCAGGACTTGGCCGGGCATACCACGCCCAAGATGACCGATAAGTATTTGCGAAACTCACCTCTAGAAGCGAACCGGCTGGCCGCGCGCGCCAGAAGGAAACTGCACGATGAGTGACCAGCAGTGACCGACCAGTGACCGACAGTGACCGACACATTTGACTAAGTTATTGAAAAGATTGGAGCGGGTGAAGGGAATCGAACCCTCGTATTCAGCTTGGAAGGCTGCTGCTCTACCATTGAGCTACACCCGCAT
>JABSRX010000245.1 GCA_013214695.1 Rhizobiaceae bacterium
CGAAGGGGATCATCAAACCCTCTACGCTTTAAGCGGCTTTCAGAAGAAAGTTGGCAACACCACTGGTGTTGTGCGATCATGTTCGGCGGATTTGGAGTGACATATGCAAGCTGAAGCCCGCCTACAAAAGCCCATTTGGATGACTGTGCTGATCATGGCTGCAGTGATCCTCAGCTTTGCGCTTGATTGTGGAATGCCATTTGCGGGTCTTGGCGCGCTGGCAGTGCTTGCGCTTACTCCACGCGATGCTGCGGCTCTTGCTGGTTTTGGTTGGCTTGCAAACCAAGTAATCGGGTTTGGTTTTCTCGGATACCCAATTGATGTGTTGACTTTGGCTTGGGGAGGGGCACTTGGCCTTTCATCGTTGGCTGCCGTTGGTGGATCATTGATGGCTTTACGTCTCAGCAAGAGCGACAACCCACTCAAGCAGGTGTCCCTGTCATTCTTGGGTGCATGGGCTGCACAACAATTAACCGTTCTAGCAGCAACTGTTTTGCTCGGGGGAACTGAGACAGCTTTCGCGCCATCTGTCGTTTGGTTCATCTTTTGGACGAATACTCTCGCCTTTGCGGCACTCATGAGCATCCAACTCCTCGGTGCGAGAGCGGGTATTGCTCAGCAGCCACTTGGTCAGTTTGTCGGATAGAAGAGTGCCCCTGGAAGGTACGCCCGCGGCAAGTCCATGCCGACAGGCATTGCTCGGTTCTGTGCTAGATGATCAGGAAGAAGATGCGTATGCGGTCCCAAGGGCGAACTGGATTCTGGAGGCGGGATTTTGCCTCGAACTTCAATGCGCCCCAGAGCTGTTTCAATCACCCTATCCGGGCTGTCTGAGATAAGGGTTGGGCCAACAATAGGAAGGCTTTCAGCCAGACTTTTTCCATTGGCGCCAATCAGTGCATCTTTTGCAGAACCGTCGCCGACACGAACGCAAAATCTTGCTTCTTTACGTCCAATGCCAAGATCAAAAAGTTGGGTGGCGCTCCCGACAATCAACGTCATGTTGTCTTCTCCAAGATGCTCAATACCTTGAGCAATAGGTGGTCGTCCCCGCTCGCGTTTCACGGCCAGAACGATGCGTGGTCTACCCGTCGCCTCAGCAGCATCGAAGGTCAGAGCTCGCACGTCATCGTTGATCACCATGCGCATCGCACCACCTTCAGTTGAAGCAACCAGTTGATCCCCTTGGTTGGTGATATCGATGGACGCGCCAGGCTTGGCAGTAAATTCCGCTACCGCTCCAACGACACCCATCACCCAAGTACCGTCGTGCCTCTCAAGGGATTGGATAACAAAGGCTTTAATGTCATTCGTCGTCCACGGAAGTCGGCGACAGGTAACGCCTAAGTGAGTTAGCCGTGCGGGTATCTCGGTCCAAATCTTCTCCATCAGCGGTTCTGGAAGGTTGCGCCATTCAGCGATTTCTTCACCGCTGCGCCCACAACCAAGGCACCACCCAGTGGCCTCATTGATTTTGCAGATTCCAGTGCAGGGGCTTGTGACCATATCTTAAGCGTCTTCTCGATGTTGTACTGTGCTGATCGCGTCGAAAATGGCGTCCAACCCATCCGTGAGAGCAGCAGGACCAGGTTGCAGAATAAGAGGCGATTTAATTTCAAAAATGCGACCGTTTTGGACGGCGGGTATCGCATCCCATCCCGGCCGAGCAGCAATCTTCTCAGGGCGCACCTTCTTTCCACACCACGAAGCGAGGATAATATCTGGAGCAGCATTGATCACTTGGTCGGATGTCACAACGCGGTTCGCAGCGCCCCCCTCATTGGCGAGTTTGGGGAAGACATCTTCACCACCCGCGATCTCGACGAGTTCTGATACCCACTTGATCCCGGAGATCATCGGTTCATCCCATTCCTCAAAATAGACGCCAGGACGTCTGCTTTCCTTTGTCTGACGACGAATAGCAGCAAGACGTTTCTCATATTGTTCAGCAAGTTGAGCAGCATGCGATATTTGACCAACCGTTGCACCCAAATGACGGATCATTGATAGAATGCCGCTGATACTGCGTCGATTATAGGCAACAACCATCACACCAGAGCGGATCAGTTCTGCAGCGATTTCGGCTTGAAGATCAGAAAAAGTCAAAACAAGATCAGGCTCCAAGGCGAGGATCTTCGGAATGTCCGCAGAGGTAAATGCTGAAACACGAGGCTTTTCTTTTCTGACTTGTTTGGGACGAACCGCATAGCCAGAAACGCCGACAATGCGGCTCTGTTCTCCCAGCAGATACAGTGTTTCCACCGTCTCTTCGGTCAGGCATACGATGCGCTTGGGTGGAAAAACATTCATGGCTTCGAAAGCGTTCTACGTCGGCTCTTTGCGCCTCCACGTCGCGAGCGCGGCGGCAACTTCAGATCGATCGGAGTCAAAGGTTCTGCGACAGATTTCGCAAGGAGATCGCAAAATACCGCGATCGCGGGTGAGGATTCTATATAGGGGCTAGCCAACTTTGAGGCACGGTTCGCTTCTTCGACAAAGCTAGCGTCTCTGCGAAGAGCACCGAGCCATTGTAAATAGCCGAGATGGCCCATTTCCTGCGCTCTATCTTCGCTGACAGCGCCAATGTCAAGCTGTGCAATCGTGTACTCTAAGAGCATGGTCTGCCCTCCAATAAGAAGGCAGCTGCAGCAGATGCTGCGAGAACGGGTTCAAATGGCCAGTATGTGCATTTCTGCATGGTCGCCTCCAAGGAGACGGGGAAGAGGCAGAAACATCGAATGTACTATTGGCAACTTGACCATTGATTTCTCCCTTCAGGGCACCCCGCCTGAAACTGTTGATCTTTCAGATGGCAGGTCTCCTGACTTACGGGTCAACGCTTGGCCGGCCTTCCCAACCCCTTTGGGTCAGTGGATTATCCAGCTTTGCTCACCGCTTACAGTTGCGGGGGCAGTCACGGAATTGGCGCCTGTTGGCTACACCGCACCGTGTTCCCTATTAATCCCATGCAAATTGCGCGGGAACCATCTGAACAAACCGTGTCGGAGGAATACATGGATGTCAATGAGGATCTGAATCATCATCACTCCAAAGTCTGCTCCGTCCGCAACTCGCTCGGGTGGGCACCGTCCACCAGACTAGAAAAACAAAGACACAACCCACGTTGCCATACGTGGTGCAAACCAATCACGAAGACTGAATTCCACCAGTCGGAGCTGCCAATTATGAAGCGATCATAATTTCCTGGCTCGCAACCTGCCCCAAGAGCGGCTAAAATGAACACCCAAGGACAATCTGTGGTGATGGATGCCTTTGATTGCGTAATTGGCTGTCGCAAATTTGAAAGGCCTAAATGCAACAGGCAAGTTCAGGCAACAACTATGCGCCGATGAGCTCACGGGAACCAAAGCGTTGGCTTTGGTGTTCCTCACTGGTTTTGATTGCGGTGTCCGTTCTCGCCTACGTCTCGTTTGTTAGCAGTCCTGAAAACCCGATTTATTTGGCGGTGCCTGCTGTCGCAATTTTCGTTGTGCTGCCCGCGGCAGATTGGTGGATTGGGGAAGATCCAACAAATCTCTCCGACGAGATCGAAGGCGAACTCGCCTCAGACCCATTCTACCAGTTGGTAGCTTACTTTCTGATTGCTGGGCACTACGGCTTCTTCGTTTTGACGGTCTGGATCGTGGCCAACCATTCAATCCCGATTTGGGCACTCGCCGTACTTTTGATCGGGACAGCAACCATCAACGGCAATGCGATAAACATCGGACACGAGCTCGGACATAAGGCCGATGCTACCAATCGCTTTATGACCAAGGTTGCGCTTGCTTTGTCGGGTTATGGTCACTTCACAATCGAGCACAACAGAGGACACCATGTCCTAGTGGCAACACCGGAAGACTGTGCATCAGCTTGCATGGGTGAGAACGTGTACGCCTTCGCCTTGCGGGAACTCCCAGGAGCCTTGATCGGCGGCTGGTCTCAGGAATGTCGTCGGTTGGCTGCAAAGGGATTGCCTGTCATTCACTGGCGCAACGAAATTCTGCAGGTCTATGTCACAACTCTGCTGATGACTGCCTTACTCGTATTCTATTTTGGCTGGTCAGTATTGCCTTTCATTGTGCTGCATCACTTCCTGTCCTGGTACGCGCTGACCCAAATCAATTATATTAAGCACTACGGATTGCTGCGACAGAAGTAACCTGATGGTCGCTATGCACCATGCGAACCGCATCATTCCTGGAATTCCAACCACTTGGTTTCCAATCTGATATTGCTGCATTTGCAGCGGCACTCCTGATCCTCCCCCAATGAAGTGGTCCGCTGTTATGTTTAGGAAAACGGAGGATCAAACATGGCTACGAAACGACA
>JABSRX010000246.1 GCA_013214695.1 Rhizobiaceae bacterium
TCCGATTGATACCGTCACGCCGGTTACGCTGCCAGGCGGGCAGGGGGATGTCGAACTGAGCCCCTTCGGCTACCTGGTGTTCAACGCCTCTGACTCATTCGCCGGTGAAGTGACGTTCTCCTATACGGCTCAGGATGCTGACTTGAGTACCGATACCGGTTTGGTCACCGTCCGGGTTGAGCCACGTTGGGCCTTGTCCAGCGTCTCGACGGCGACGGAAGGCACGGATGCCCGGTTTACACTGGCCATCGAAGGCGGCGTTGCTCAGGGCGATGTCATCAGCACCGAGATCATTCTTGAAGACGGTACCGCGACGGCGGCTGACCACGCGACGCTGGCTGACGCGATCAACACCAGCATTGTCAATCTGGGCCAGACCGATTTCGCATTCGACGGGACCAGCATCACCTATACATCACCGGCCACCAACTACACCGTTGACTACAATGCCACAGCGGGCACGTTCACGGACATTTCCGGGACCGGCGATGCGCTCAATCTGGGTGACAACGGCATCAGTGGCCGCAGCATCGGCTTTGAATTTGATTTCTATGCCGATTCCTTCTCGTCTGTATTCGTCTCCGCCAATGGTTATCTGACCTTCGGTAGCCCGGGCGCCGACCCCAACAACGCCTCCCTCGACGGAACCGCCCTGTCCGGTCGTCCGGTGATTGCGCCTTTCTGGGATGATCTCGATACCACGGCAGGCAATGTCTATGTCGAAACCGTCGGCTCGGTTGAAGGGCAGCGCCAGTTCATCATTCAGTGGGAAGGCGTCCAGAACAACAGCGATGGTGCCGGAACCGGCTCCTTCCAGGTGATCCTGGATGAGGCCGGGAATGGCATCACATTTAATTATCAGGATGTCGTCTTTGATGGCGTCGGCGATCAGGGCAGTGGCGCTACAATTGGTCTTCAAAGCCCTGACGGCATCGCCGATGAATACGCTCACAACATCGCAGCGGCTGTCGTGGATGGCTCCAGCATCACCTTTACCCGCGAGGCCAATGTCGATGTCGAGTTCTTCATCGATGTGCCGATCGTTGACGATGCGGACTTTGAAGATGCCGAAGATTTCGGATTGCGGATCAGCAACTCGGTGAACTCCGCCATCGGTGTCGACAATTCCTCGGTCACCATTGCGGTGAGTGACAACTCGGCGCCGGTGGCTGTCGACGACAGCGTCACCACCAATGAAACGGTGACGGCGAACATCAATGTGATCACCAATCCAGGCGGTCTTGATTTCGACCCCGAGGGCCATTCGCTGCAGATTTCCGAGCTGAACGGCACCGTCATCACCGGCGGCACGGCGGTTACTCTGGCATCCGGTGCGATCGTCGGTGTGAACCCAGACGGCAACATCACCTACAACCCCAATGGCGCATTCGCGCATCTGGGCGAAGGCGAGCCCGGTGTGGATACGTTCACTTACCGTGTGGTCGATGCCTATGGCACCCAATCCGCCACCCCAGCCACAGTGACGGTCAACATTGTCGGCGAAAACCAGACCGCCACGATCGACTTGAACGACGATGGCACCACATCTGATACCACCCACAGCATCACCTATGGGCCGCTTGAGACGACCATGAATGTGGCTGCAGCTGATGCCATTGTGGCCGACGTGGACGACACCGAACTCACCTCACTGGCGATCACATTGGGTGGCTTTGTCCAGGCCGGTAACGAGAAGCTGCGCGTCAGCGGCATGACGCTGGAATACGGCACGGCGGCGAACACAACCGTGACCGTTGGCGGCACCGTGTTCCGCGTGGTCTATGACGGGGCCAATGACATTCAGGTCACCAATGACGGAGCAGCCGAATTCCCGAATGCGGACATTCAGTCCTTCATCCGTTTGATGACCTACGAGAATGATTCCAATGATGATTTCCGTGCTACCCGCACGTTGTCGTTTGTCTTGACGGATGACGACGGTCCAGGCGTCGCTTCGGTTTCGGAAATCTATGTGGTTGGTAACAACGTCGCGCCAGACGCCGGCGATGACGGGGTGCCAACACCCTATTCAACCGTTGAAGATACATCGATCCTGATCACGGTGGCTGAACTGCTGGCTAATGACAGCGATGTGGATCTGAACCCGCTCGATATCGTCGCCGTCAATGGCGGTGCCAACGGATCGGCCATACTCGATGGTGGCGGCAACGTGATCTTCACACCGGATGCCGACTTCACCGGTACGACCTTCTTCACCTATACGCTGGACGATGGCGAGGGCGGTCAGGACACGGGGACCGTTCATGTGACCGTCACGCCTGTGAATGACGCCCCGCGGCTTGATCTCAACGGCCTGCAGCCAGGCATTGATCGCACGTTTACCTATGTGGAAAACGATCCTGCCGCATCGATGTTCCTGCTGACCGGCACGATAGTTGATGTCGACAATGCCAACATGGCCGGTGCGGATGTTGTTCTGACCAACGGTCAGATCGGCGATGTCTTCACCTTCGGAACCCTGCCGGGCGGTATTGTCGGCACATTGGTTCCAGCCGAGGCCGCCACAGGCCTGACCTCGGCATCGACCGTCACCATCCAGCTCAGCGGCACGGCAAGTGTCGCCGACTACGATACCGCCTTGCGCGGCATCACTTTCTCGAGCGTCTCCGAGACGCCGGACGTGACCGACCGCATTGTCACCATGACAGCCACCGATGGCAGCCTGACCTCTGTCACAGCAACAGCGACCATCGAAGTCACCAGCGTCAATGATGCGCCCGACACCGTCGCCGACGGTCTGTTCACGTTCGACGAAGATGCGTCGATCACAATCACCCCGGCCACGCTTTTGGCCAATGACAACGATCTTGATGGTGAGGCGCTGACCATCACCTCGGTACAGAGCGCTGTGAACGGTACGGTGATTGTCAACGGAGACGGAGACTTCGTCTTCACCTCCGATCCCGACTATTTCGGGGCCGCCTCCTTCACCTACACGGTTGAAGACGGCTCCGGCGGATCCACCACGGAAACCGTGTCGTTAATGGTCAATTCGGTCAACGACGCGCCGATCATCACTCTCGATACCGGCAGCGGCGATGGCAATTATGCCTTCACCTATACTGAAAACGATCCCGGCACATCGGTTGTTGATGCAACCATCGACCTTCAGGATGTCGATCATCCGAACCTGGCCAGTGCGACGGTCACGCTGACCAACGGGCAGATTGGCGATATTCTGGAATTCGGCGCCATGCCGGGAGGCATTACGGCTGTGGCCGTGCCTGCCACGGCATTGACGAGCCCGGGAACCATCACGGTCACGCTCAGTGGTTCGGCGTCGCAGGCCGACTATGAGGCTGCCCTGCAACTGGTCACCTACCGTTCCATCACCGACGCCCCGTCGGTGGTCAACCGCACAATCAACATCTCGGTCAATGACGGCGACACGTATTCCAATGTCTGCACAACAACGGTGACGGTGATTGCGGTCAATGACGCACCCATCGCTGCAGACGACAATACGATTGTCTTCAACGAAGACACAGCGCGGGTCATTCTGCCGGCAGAACTGCTGGGCAATGATGTCGATCCCGATCTCGATACGATCACCATCCTGTCAGTGCAGTCACCGGTGAACGGTACGGTTGTGCTGAACGGTGACAGCAGCGTCACCTTCACACCGACGGCGAACTATTTCGGCCCAGCCTCGTTCACCTACACGATCGACGATGGCAACGGTCTGCAGGATACGGCAACGGTCAACCTGACCATCACATCGGTCAACGACCTCCCTGTCATTGATCTGGACACCGGTTCTGGCGGCACAGGCTTCGCCACCACCTATGTGGAAAATGCAGTACCCGTCACAGTGGTTGATCCGACTGTATCGATCACCGATATCGACCACACCAATCTGACCGGTGCATCGGTTGCACTGACAAATGGCCAAATCGGCGATTTGCTGCAGGTCGGGTCCCTGCCGGCCGGTCTGTCTGCCGTGGTGAGCCCGGCAGCGGCACTGACGGCGCCAGGCACGATGACGGTGACGATTTCCGGTACCGGCACGCTTGCGGAATATCAAACAGCCCTTCAGGCGGTCACCTATGTGTCGACTTCCGATAACCCCGGCGCGGTCACCAGAACTCTGTCGACCACCGTCAATGATGGTGTTGCAAGCTCTGTTGCCGCCGTGTCAACCGTTGCAGTGACGCCGGTGAATGATGCGCCCGTTGCCGCAGCAGACGGCACCTATACATTTGACGAAGACACCAATTTCGTGATCGGCGAAGCCGCTTTGCTGGTCAATGATACGGACGCCGAAAACGACGCCCTGACCATCCAGTCAGTCCAGAACCCGGTCAACGG
>JABSRX010000247.1 GCA_013214695.1 Rhizobiaceae bacterium
GCTGCTCCTGTCTTCAAAAGGATCAGTCTAAACGACCAACCCTCACTGAGGGGGAGCAGTCGGTCCATCCCATTAGCAGACTCGCCGGGCTGGCAACGAATTTCAGTGATGACCGCAGGTTTAATCTGCTTCTCCGCCAATATTGAGCTTCAATAGCTCCCCCAGATCGATATCTTCCCGTTGCGTCTTCGACACATAAATAAAGGTCATGGTTTCTCGCTCACTCACCATTTTTCCAGGATAAGGCATATAGGCCAGTTCCGGCGAGGCGAATGCCGGGGAAGCCGTCCCAATTTGCCAATTGGATACGATGTTGGCATCGACCAAAAACATCTTAAGACCATCAGACCCCTTTCGTTGAAAAGGAATTTGCGCCAGGCGCAGGTAACTCGTTTTGTCCTGCGCGTTGCGGAATCCTTCAACAAATGCGGCTGATAGCGCTTTTAACTCTTCAGCTCGTTCCAGTTCTGCATTGCCATGGGTATGTGAATGCAAATGGTCGTTTGCATGACTATGATTGTGCCCAATGTGGCCAGAATAGTCGTGATCATGTTCATGATGATGATGACTATGATCATGAACCCCGTGTTTGGATCTATGCTTGTGGTCAGCCATTTTGCGGTCTCCCCCATCCATCGGAATCAACATCCGGACCGCTTGGTATGGAAACTGGCTTATCGATTATGGACTTGTGAGAACCCATTTTCCCGTGAGCCGTGAGCGTGCCAAGTACATCAACAATAACCCTTGTTGCCAGCAATGCCGTAATTTCAGACTGGTCATAGGGCGGAGCCACTTCCACCACTTCAAGACCGCAGATGCCTTCTTTGGCCACGAGGCTGACGAGTTCCAGGGCTTCGCGCGGAAGAAATCCGCCAGGCTCCGGCCAACCGGTTCCTGGAACAAAACCGCAGTCCACACTGTCGATATCAAAAGAAATATACACAGCGTCAGCATCTTTCCATGCCAATTCAAGTGCGCGCGATGCCGTCTCCTCCAGGCCAAGCTCTTCAATGTCGCGCATGGTGAAAATATTTGTATTGCGCTGTCTGGCCACTTCCACACCTTCCCTTGGCACTTGCCAGCCGCCGATACCAACCTGAACCAAGTTGACCGCAGGCACGTTGACCAGATCTGTGGCGTGGAACCAGGGTGTCGTGTGCATTCTTTCGTCCAAGTCTTTTTCCTGGATGTCGATGTGGCGGTCGAAATGAACAATGCCGATGCGTTTGGATGTGCAGTTGGCAATCCCGCGTACGCAGGGGAAGCCAATTGAATGGTCGCCACCAATCATGATCGGCAAGGCGCCGGAAGAAGCGACATGGCTGACCGCTCTCGTGACTTGATCAAAAGTCTTTTCGATGTTCGCTGGAATGGTGAATACGTCGCCGACATCACAAAGGGTCATCTGCTCCCGCAGATCCACTCCCATTTCATAATTATAAGGCGTGTAGAGCGCGGAGATTTTTCGAACCCCTTGCGGACCAAAACGTGTGCCCGGCCGATAGGTTGTGCCCCCGTCAAAAGGAACCCCAATGATGGCTGCATCATAGGCGCCGACCTTGGTGACATCCTCGACATAAGGCGCCTTCAAAAAGGTGTTGATGCCCGCATAGTGAGGCAACTCACCACGGGCAAAGGTTGGGATGCTCTTGTCAGTCAGCGAGTCCGAACCGGTCAATCCCATGCGCAGGGCCCATTTCTTCTCCTGCTGCCAGGCATCGGAAGGCAATGTGCCTTCTTTCTCAGCGGCCTTCCAGCCGCGCATGTTGAGCTTGTCAAAGTCAGGGTGATGGAATCTGGCCGGTTGCGGTGGTTCGAAAATGCCGGCCCTGCGCGATATCCGTTCTCGACCGGATGCAAAAATGTCTCTCATGGTTTCTTTCCTTTCTCAACAGCCCGATGACCACCCACAATGGATTCGATTGCTGGCAGGTTTGCCGTTGATTGTTGTTTGTACAGATCCAGGTCATAGGTGACGGTTGCTCCATAAGCGGAGGAATCATGTGGATCGTACCGCCGCTTGTCGAACACAAGGAGCCGGGTACCCAGTTTGAAAGCTTCGGAAATATCGTGTGTGACCATAAATACGGTCATGAGGTTTTCCTGCCAGATCCCTTTGAGCAGTTCATGCATGTCAGAACGGATGCCTGGATCCAGAGCACCGAACGGCTCATCCAGCAATAATATTTTGGGCCGTTTGAGCAGCGTTTGGGCAATTGCCAAACGCTGCTGCATCCCTCCCGAGAGCTGAGACGGAAATTGTTTCCTCGCGCCGGTCAATCCGATTTTTTCAAGCGTTTCCTCAATGTCTTCCAGAGCCTGGCGACGGGCTACGCCAAACAGGCGCGCCGCCATGGGTGCCGTTTCAACCTCTCTTACCAGCAACAGGTTTTCCTCGACCGTCAGATGGGAGAAAACCGAGTAGCGTTGAAAGACAATGCCGCGATCCGGTGTGGGTTCCGCCGCGATGGGTTTTCCGTCCACCAAAAGAGAGCCTCGGCTTGGACGCTCTTGCGAAAGCAACATCCGTAAAAAGGTGGATTTCCCGCATCCCGATGCACCAACGATCGTACAAATTGAGCCGCTTTCAACATCAAGGCTGAGCCGTTCCAGAACGCAATTGTCGTCATAATATTTGCTGACGTTGCGCACGGAGACAATTGGTTCGGTGGAGGTCAAAGGCTTTCCCCATGCAGGTGGAACCAAGGGAACATGCGGCGGGAAAGCAAAAGCAACAAACGGTCGAGTATATAGGCCAGCAAAGTAATCCAGATCACATAGGGAAGAATGACATCCATGGCCAAAAACCGTCGCACCAGAAATATTCTATATCCCAAACCGGAAGTTGATGCGATTGCTTCTGCAGAAATAAGGAATATCCAGGCCGGAATGAGTGCCAACCGGATAGAGTTGATGAGACTTGGAAGCGTTTGAGGCAGAACGAGCCGAAGCAACATTTGCCAGACATTCGCACCCAGCGTTTCCGCCTTGATGATGGTCTCCCGCGGGATGCTCATCACCGATTGTGCCGTTGACCGGATTAGAATGGGCGCGGTGCCAACCACGATTAATGCGATTTTGGATGCTTCGCCCAGCCCAACGAATATGAACAGGATGGGCAGTACTGTGATCGGAGGGATAAGGGAAAATGTTGCGATAAAGGGAGCAAGCGTTGCCCGAACATGCGGAATGAAACCAATCAACACACCGATGGTGACAGCCGCCAAGGTCGACACCGCCATACCCGCTGACAGACGTACCAGACTGTCGAAGGTATCAACCCAAAGGAGGTAATCCCCCGTTCTCCTATCGGGTTGAAAAGCCATTCGCTCAAACGCCATCCACATGCTGTACGGCGATGGCAAAAGCTTGTCGCTGGGATTTTCAGCCAGGCGTCGGTTGCTGGCGTAGACATAAGCCAGCACGGCCAAAACAAACGGAATCGCCGCCAGATACATGGAAGCAATGCGGGAAGGTTTCCGGTTTATGATGCGCATGACGACGATCCGTTAGGCAAAATGGCACGGCAACCGGCTGGCCAATGTCCAGCCGGTCACTTCTGCAGCGGGGCCTAAAGCTTTCCTTCGGCAGCCATTTGCATGAATGCCGGATCGAACCGCAATTTGATGTTGTTGGCATCTCCGTAAGTAACGCCGTCCGGAAAGGCCACGCCGACAAATTCTGCGCTAGGGGCGCCTTCACCCAAAATACCTTTGTCGAACAGAAATTCCGCAACAAACTTCATGGTTTTCGGCAATTCAGCCGACTTGGTGAATGCAACGGCTTCTTCGGGTTTATAGAACATCTGAGTCGTCGCGAGCTGGGCCTTATAACCCGCCAGATCGGTTCCGGAGGCGCTGGCCATGGCGTTCAATGCAGTCTCGTCGTTTGCCGCCATCAAGCCCATGACTTCGTACCAGGCGCCGACAAGTGCCTTGCCAAAATCAGGGTTGTCAGCCAACGTTTTCGTGTTCACCATCATGATATCGATAATTTCACCGGGAATCATCGAACTGTCGAATACCGGGGTTGATGCAGGTTGCGCGGCAATCTCTGACAAAAGCGGATTCCAGGTAACGACGGACGTAACGTCACTGGTCGAATAGGCGGCAATCATATCGGCGTCAGAAGTATTGACCACTGTCACGTCGCGTTCTGACAGTTCAACGCTTTCAAGAGCCCGGGCCAACAAATAGTGAGACACGGAAAGCTCGACCAGATTGACATTCTGCCCTTTGATTTCCTGCAGCGCCGTTTTGTCCTTCAAGATGATGCCGTCATTGCCGTTGGAATAGTCT
>JABSRX010000025.1:0-21535 GCA_013214695.1 Rhizobiaceae bacterium
CCCCGTGTCATCAGCGTTGAACAGGTCGTCTTTGGATGCCCCTGTAAAGATCCGAACTGGGTGCTTTCAGGCATCGCTTATACAAACTACCACGGATTGGTGCCTGGAAGCATCCTCTCCGAGCCCTGCCATACGACGAGATTATGGAGCGGGGCACTTTGAATACCCAGACGCTGAGATCAGCGGGCGTGGGAACGATGAGGCTCGTTTATTTGTTTGCGCTCAAGTTTATTTGCGCTCACGCTGTCGGGCTCCGGCACTAAAGTGCCAGCGCCCTTCGCTCCGCGGGAGCGGGCCTGACCGGCCCGGACGGCTCTTCGCCGTCTTCTACGGAACCTTAGGTGCCCGCATGACGGAGTTCGCCGTATTCACCTTAAACCCACGAGAGATTTCGCCGTAGTCTAGGTGAGGCAAATTCGGTGGCAAAGTGTCAGCCCGCCGATAGGCGAGCCGCGAAGCGCCCCCGCGGAGCGAAGGGCGCGCGAGAGCCCGACAGCGTGAGCGCAAACCTAAACCGCGAAGGACGCAAAGCGTCCGACAGCGTGAGCGCAAATCAACTCCGCCGCCCCCAGCACAACACCTACCGCAAATTCAAAATTATGGCGGAGAGACAGGGATTCGAACCCTGGAGACGGTCTCCCGCCTACACACTTTCCAGGCGTGCGCCTTCGACCACTCGGCCACCTCTCCGCTGATGAACCGGCATCTGAAAGCCTTTCGGCCCTGGTCGATTGCCCGATCCAAACACTGCGTCGCCGCAGCGCCAGCGGATATACACACAACCGGCAATAGGTTTCAACCGCAATTTCACGGCAACAGGCCGCCAATTGCACAGACCTTGAATTTATCGTTAGCAGGCCGCTGGATTTGGGCCTGCAACGACCCCGACGAGCCTGGTCGCCGCCTGAAAAAGGTGGTGGATTTCTCCCCCATTGAACTGATGACAAATGGCGCTTCTCCAGTATAAATGGAGCGATGATTTCGGGTGGGCAACTTCGTGTTTCATTTTGTATTTAAGATTCTGGGTCTGTTTGTTCTCGCGTTGGCCGTTGTGCTCGCGGTGCTTGATATCACCCGCTCGATAACCGCCTCGGAAATCACACTGACCCCGCTGGCCAGCACCTGGGCGGCGATCAGCCCCGCCACTTTGTTGGCCGGCCGCGATCTTGTACAAGCCTGGACCCATCCCTATCTTTGGGATCCGGTACTGACCTTCGTCCTGCAACTGCCCAGTTGGCTGATCTGCTGGCTTTTGGCCATGATCTTCCTGAAACTGGGGCAGCGCCGCGAAAACCCCTATGGTCGGTTCGCCAGCCGCTAATTGAGATTATCACCAGAAAGGGCCTGCCATGTTCCTGATCGACCGCCTCACCAGCAAAATGAAAATGCCGACGGCCGAAACAGCCATGCCGGGCCGGGCCAATGCCCTGCCAACGGCCGAAAACCACTATGTCAACGGCCGTCCGATCGCCGCTGAGGTGCCAGCCGGCATGGAAGAGGTGTTTTTCGGCATGGGCTGTTTTTGGGGCGTCGAGCGCCTGTTCTGGGAACAACAAGGGGTTTGGGTCACCGCCGTCGGCTACCAGGCCGGCATGACCCCCAACCCGACCTATAACGAAGTCTGCACCGGCCTGACCGGCCACAACGAGACCGTGCGCGTGGTCTATGATCCCAAAGAGATCTCGTTTGAAAAGCTACTGAAGCTGTTCTGGGAAACCCATGACCCGACCCAGGGCATGCGTCAGGGCAATGATACCGGCACCCAATACCGGTCCGGCATCTACACCACCACGCCGGCCCAGAAGGAACAGGCGGAAGCGTCGCAACTGGCCTATGGCAAAGCCCTGTCGCAGAACGGCAAAGGGATGATCACCACGGAAGTGCTGGAGGCTCCGGCGTTTTATTACGCGGAAGAATATCACCAGCAATATCTGGCCAAGAACCCGATGGGCTATTGCAATCTCGGCGGTGTCGGCGTCGCCTGCCCTGCCCCGACGCCTGCGGCCAGCTGAATCCGGTGAACCTCGACCAGTTCAACGCCTATTGCGGCAGCCTTCCCGCGACCGAAAAAGTCGTGCAATGGGGCGGCGCCCATGTCTGGAAGGTTGGCGGCAAAATTTTTGCCCTGGCGTCGCGCTGGGGCAAATCACCGGGCGAGGGCAAAATCAAAATCGGTTTCAAGGCCAGCGACATGGCCTTCATGATGCTGACCGAACTGCCGGACATCGAGGCTTCCCCCTATCTGGGGCGCTATAAATGGGTGCAGTTGCAGAGCGAAACCGCCCTGCCCGACGAGGACATAAAGGCCTATGTCGAAGCCGCCCATGGCCTGGTTGCCGCCAAACTGACCAAGGCCGCGCGGCGCGAATTGGGGCTTTAGGCGGCAAAGCACCTTTCCAGCAGCGCGCGGGTATTTTCCTGGGTCATTTCGACTGGATTACCCCCGGTACTGGGATCCGCCAAAGCGTCTTTCACCAGGCGGTCCATGTCCGGATTTTGCACGCCAAGTTCGGTCAGATTGCGCGGAATGCCAAGCGCTGCATTCAGTTCGCCCACATAGGCGCGGAAACCATCAAACCCGCCCTCAATCTGCAGGTAATCGGCAGCACGCCCCACCACCTGTTCGATGGCTGGACGGTTGAAGTCCAAAACCTGCTGCATCACCACAGCGTTTGTTGTGCCATGATGGGTGTGGTGCTGGGCGCCAATCGGGTGCGACAGCGCATGGATCGCCCCAAGCCCCTTTTGAAACGCGGTCGCTCCCATGGCTGCTGCCACCATCATGTGAGACCGGGCCTCGATTTCGTCGCCATGCTGATAGGCTGTCAGCAGATTCTCACGCACCAAACGCAAACCTTCCAGCGCGATGCCCTGTGACATTGGATGATAGTGGGGGGAACACAGGGCTTCCAGGCAATGGGCAAACGCGTCCATGCCGGTACCGGCTGTGATGGCTTTGGGCATGCTCATGGTCAGTTCAGGATCGCAGATGACGACTGACGGCAGCACCTTTGGGTGAAAGATGATCTTCTTTTCACTGGTCTGCGAATTGCTGATGACACTGGCCCGACCGACCTCCGAGCCGGTTCCCGCGGTGGTCGGCACAGCAACGATCGGGGCAATGCCGTCGGGGTCGGCCCGCGTCCACCAATCGCCAATATCTTCAAAATCCCAAATCGGACGGTTTTGTCCTGACATGAAAGCCAGCATCTTGCCCAGATCGAGTCCCGACCCGCCACCAAATGCAACCACACCGTCATGGCCACCGTCGCGATAAACGCTTAGCCCAGCTTCAACGTTTTTTTCGTTCGGGTTGGGATCGACATCGCTGAAGAACCCATCGCCCAGCCCCGCCTGTTGCATCAATGCCAGAGTTTGCTTGGTGATTTCCAGATCAGCCAGTCCACAATCGGTCACCAGCAATGGCCGTTTCAAACCAACTGACTGGCAGACATCCGCGAGTTCAGCAATCCGTCCTGCCCCAAATCGAATGGCAGTTGGATAGGACCAGTTTCCATTGAGTTGCATTTCAATTCGCCTCTAATTGCTGGGCGCCTTATCGACGTCTGGCCGATCTCAGCGCATTCCATGGTCAGGTCAGACGCAACACGATGTCGGAATTCTGAGTCAAACAAAAGAGATAAACGCTGACTTTTTGAGCTAATTTTGAGTGAAATTGGTTGTTTTCAACGCGCCGTGGAACAACTCCGAAACAGCGTTATTTCATCCAATGTTAACTCAAAAACGCGACACTTGCCGGGCACTTAGCAAGTTAAGTTGTGAGTTCGCACATCAACGCCGCGCAATTTCGTTACCAGTCTGCGCGACGGAATGTTTGGGTACACCGAAAGAAAACTTCCCATGTCGACCGGGGAAATTTCCAAGTTTGGGCAAACTTTTCAAGAGATTGACGGCAAAACCGTCTGCACCGTTCCCGGCAACTCTTCGCAATTTGAGTGGAAGCTCACGCCCGGCAGTTCAGCGCTGCTATGGACCAATTCCGACTATGATGTACTCGATGATTGTCAGGAAATCCGTTTCGACGATGTGACCGTCGCGGTCGACGATTCCGGGCAGATCACCACGACACCCACAGATCCTGAAGCTGATCAGGACATGTCACCGGAAGCGGATCGGGACACAACGGGGACGTTTGACCATTCCGAAACCGATGAGAAAGACGACGACCTTGCGGGGGAGATCACCGCCGTCAAGGAAGGCTCAACGGTTATTCAGGTCAGCGACTATGTGGATACGATGGGCAGCGAGACGCCTGTCATCTCCAAAGCCTGGGCCAACCACGGTGAAGTGACCATCCACAGCAATGGCACGCTGAGCTACCTGCCAGACGAAACGGGCGCTGCCCGCGACGACATCACCTTCATCGTCCATGACAGTCATTGGTCGACCCAGGTGATGAAGATCCGCATTGAGAACCAGGTGCCGCTGACGGAACTTGGCAGTCAGTTGATCCCCAACCAGTTTGACGGAATGGACACCCATGTCAGCTTGGACATTGGGGGGTATATCTCCGACCTGCTGATGGATGACAATGTCACGATTTCCGTCACCGGATTACCACCCGGCCTTAGCTACAACGCCGGGCGTATGCACATTGAAGGCGTTCTCAACAGCGATGGAGGCGACGGTCAAACCTACATCGTCCACGTTTCGATCACCGCTGCCAATGGGCAGGTCTTGTCGACGCAGTTCAGGTGGATTGTTCAGCAGGAGCGGGTTTTGGACGCGCGTGAAGCGCTGACGCGCGCTGTGCCACCGATTGCCAGCCAAAACGAAGCCGCGGCCGCGGCGGTTCTTTTTAGCGTTGCCAGCCAGGCTGCCATGTCAGCGCGTGGATTTTCACTGACGCCAAATGCCATTGTAAATCAGGCCAATAACGCGCAAACCGCCAGCCAGTTGGACATTGCCCGCAATGATCTTTTGGCTGGGGAAAGCGCGCGGACCACGCTGACCGGTAACGAAGGCATCAATGCCGCGAACCTTCGATTGAATACCCCGGTGCCTCGGGAGGAAGAAGGCGACCAGGAAGAACAGCAACTGGCTGAGCCTGTAACCAACCCACCCGCTCGGTCAAACGGCGAGCAGACGAGTTCTCGCCCCGCACCACGCGCCAGTGTGGAACTGGAGGATGAAGCCACGACAGAGGCCGGCAGTGCAGCGGCCGCCGACGTCAACGAAGCGCCCCGTGCTGGCACTGGAATCACGGCAACAACGAGCGAAGATACTGGCCTTTCGGGGATTAACGTATTGGGTTCGGCATTTGACCCTGATGGCGATGCACTGACACTCACCAGTGCAAGCGCCAACAGCGGTGTGGTTGGGGTCAACCCCGATGGGACCTTGGACTACGTGCCCGATCCGAACTTCAACGGTACAGACACGGTAACCTACACAATTAGCGACTCGTTCGGAAACACAACCGGTGGCACACTGACGGTGATCGTGACTTCGGTAAATGACGCACCTGTTGCGGGGACGAGAGCGGCAACAGTCACCAACGAAGACACGCTTCTGAGCAACATCGACGTGTTGTCAGTTGCCAGCGACCAAGATGGTGATGCACTGACTGTCAGCGCTGCAACCGCTGGTAACGGCATCGTTTCTGTCAATGGTGATGGTACGATCAACTACAATCCGAATGCCGACTATTTCGGAACGGACACAATCAATTACACAATAAGCGATGGAAACGGTGGATCCGACTCGTCATCCTTCACGGTGACCGTCAATTCCGTCAACGATGCACCACGCCCCGTCGCGGACAGCAATATTGTGGTGGAAGATGGATCCATTTCCATCAATGTTCTGGCCAATGATTCCGATGTTGACGGTACAATTGATCCGACAACTGTCCAGATCGTCGGCACGGCTTCGCCGGGAGATCCGCTGGTGGTTGCTGGACAGGGCACATGGACGGTCAACGGCGCCACCGGCGACATTACGTTCACACCTCTTGCGGACTACGATGGAGTCGTCACCGACATATCCTACACAGTTGCGGATAATCTGGGTGCGCGCAGCGCTCCGGCAACCATTTCCGTGTCCATAACGCCCGTTAACGACGCACCCGTCGCCGTCGCCAATAGCAGCGTGGTGGCCGAGGACAGCTCTGTCACGATAAATATTTTGGCGAACGACACCGACATCGACAATGCGCTCAACCCGGCAACCGTTCAGATCGTTGGCACGGCAAGTGCTGGTGATCCTCTCACGGTACCGGGCGAGGGACTGTGGACCATCAACCCGACAACCGGCGAGATCACCTTCACGCCGGAAGCAAATTACGAAGGGCCGGTCACCGACATCAGTTATACGGTGCAGGATGCCGCAGGTGCCCTCTCCAATCCGGCTACGGTTTCAGTCAGCATAACCGGCAGCAATGATGCACCAGTTGCAGGAGCAGTTCCCGACTCCGCAACCAACGAGGATACAACCGTCAACAACATTGATGTCCTGTCCTTCGTGACGGATCCGGACGGCGATCCGATCACGGTTGTCAGCGCTTCTGCAACCAACGGCAATGTGACGATTAATCCAGACGGCACGATCAACTACACGCCGAACACGAACTATAATGGCACCGACACCATCTCGTTCAACGTCAGCGATGGGAGCGGTGGATCTGCCTCTGGCTCAGTTGATGTAGTGGTGGCACCGGTCAACGACAATCCAAATGCGGGCTCGCCTCCATTGGGCAACGGCAATGAAGACGCCCCAGTCAACAATATCGACGTCCTGTCCTATGCAACTGATATTGATGGTGATTTGCTTTCCGTTTCTGCCGCGAGCGCGGCCAATGGCTTGGTCACAATCAATCCGGACGGCACTCTGAATTATACACCGAATGCCAACTTCAACGGACTCGATACCATCACCTACACCGTAGATGATGGGAATGGAGGGAGCGCAACCGGCAGCAAATTTGTCTTTGTCAATTCGGTCAACGACGCTCCGGTGGCCAACAATGAATCGGTCAGTGTGCCAGAGGACGGCGCAGTCACGATCAATGTCCTGACCAACGATTCTGATATCGATGGGTCATTGGTGGCATCCACCATTCAAATTACTGGCACAGCCAGTGCCGGCGATTCTCTGGTGGTTGCAGGCGAAGGAACCTGGTCGGTCAATACCACGACTGGTCAGATAACCTTCACAGCAGAAGCAGACTACACCGGCCTTGTCACGCCAATTACCTATACGGTGGAGGACAACAACGGGGCCGTTTCCAATCCCGCGACAGTCTCGGTCACAATTACCTCTGTCAACGATGCACCGGTTGGATCAAACGATTCAGGCACATTGCTGGAAGACACATCCGTCACCATCGATGTGCTGGCCAACGACAACGACATCGACGGCACACTTTTGCCCGCCACCGTGCAGATCACCGGTACCGCCAGTGCCGGAGATCCACTGACTGTGCCGGGTGAAGGTGTCTGGACGGTCAACTCGACCACCGGTGAAATCACTTTCACACCCGAGACCGATTATGCGGGACCGGTCACCGACATTACCTACACCGTGCAGGACAACGGTGGGGCCACTTCCAATGCCACAACGGTTTCGGTGACCATTACGCCGGTTAATGATGGTCCAACGGCCAACAATGATAGCGACACCGTGCTGGAAGACGGCTCCGTCGCCATCGATATTCTGGCCAATGACGTTGACGTGGACGGCAGCTTGGTGCCTTCCACCGTACAAATAGTCGGCACGGCATCTGCTGGCGATCCGCTGACTGTGCCTGGAGAAGGTGTTTGGACCGTCAATTCCACCACTGGCGAAATCACCTTTACACCGGAAACCAACTACACAGGCTCGGTGACCGACATATCCTACATTGTTGAGGACAATGATGGGGTGGTCAGCAATCCCGCCACAGTCTCGGTGTCGATCTCTGCGACCAACGATATTCCGGTCATTGATCTGTCGGACTATGACAATGCCGCGTCCAATTCGAGCTTTTCAGCAGGCAGTGTTGGCAGTTGGACGGACTGGGTGGCCGTTGGGCCTTTCACACCGTTTGGTGTCGCACCGAACGCTCCGGCTGTGAACAATGATGCTGTTGGTGCGATTTCCACATTGACCCAAACCGGCGTTACAGGCCTTTCAGACGGGCCGGGT
Source organism: Rhizobiaceae bacterium (assembly GCA_013214695.1). Lineage (GTDB taxonomy): Bacteria > Pseudomonadota > Alphaproteobacteria > Rhizobiales > Rhizobiaceae > Pseudahrensia. The sequence continues at coordinate 8,146 of JABSRX010000025.1, forward strand.
TCCAATGGCGCCGCATTGATCCAGTTCGATTTGGGCTGGAACAATACAAGTGGTGATGGCGGCAGGGCTCAGGAACTGACGCTGTCTGTCGGGGGTGTCGACTATGTGACGCTGACCACGCCAGCAGGCACGGGCGCCACGACATCCGTCAACTTTTTGAATGGCGCAAGCGGCACACCAGCCACGATCAGTGCATCCACCTATCTGGACTGGACCTATACAACCATTGATCTAAACCTGCCTGCTGCTGTTGCAGACACGGCAGACATTCAGTTTGCCTGGGAAAACCTCGCCGGCCCAGAGGCGGCGACTGACGATATTTCGATCGACAATGTCAAAGTCATCGTCAACGATACGAACCCCGCCGATGCGGACCACCAGGTTGACTACCAAAACGGTAACCCACCGATTTCATTGCTGGATTCTTCAGCAAGTATTCAGGATATCGACGGCACGACCCTTCAGTCCGCGCGGGTTTTGCTGACCTTTGCTGAATCAGGTGACGCCTTCCGCGTCGGCGGTGTTCCGGCCACAAACGGCGCCTCCGGTACGGTGGGAGGATTGTCCTGGAGTTCGACAATCTCGGGTGGACAAATCGAAGTCAATCTGACCGGGTCCGGCTCGCACGCGGCCTACCTCGCCGCCCTGCAGCAAATACAGTTTGAGAGCAACTCCGCCTCGCCGGTATCGTCGACACGCGTTGTCGATATCACCGTCAATGACGGCACCAGCGATTCCGTCGCGGCTCAGACCTTCATTCTGTTCGATATCAACGACGCCCCGCCCAACTCAACAGACGACGTGGCATCTGGTTTCGAGGACGTCGCGTTGGTGATCGATGTCCTGGCGAACGACACCAATGGTGATTTCCCCATCGATCCAACCACCGTCCATATCCGGGGAACAACAAACCCTGGCGACTCCCTGGTCATCGCCGGTGAAGGCACCTGGTCGGTCAATGGCGTAACGGGTGAAATCACCTTCACGCCAGAGGCGGAATATGTCGGCACACCGACCCCAATCGAATACACGGTTTCGGACACTTCGGGCTTGGGTTCGAAACTGGCGCAAGTCAGTGCAACCATTTCAGCTGTCAATGATGTGCCGATCACCGTCGCCGACAGTGGCGTCGTGACAGAGGACAGCTCCGTTGTGATCGACGTGCTGGCAAATGACAGCGATATCGACGGCACTCTGGTGCCCTCCACCGTGCAGATCACAGGGACAACCAATCCAGGAGACTCACTCGTTGTAGCAGGCGAAGGCACCTGGTCGGTCAATACAACGACCGGGGCAATCACCTTCACACCGGAGGCTGATTTTGCCGGCACCGTCACCGACATCACCTATACCGTCGATGACAACAGCGGTGGCACGTCTCTGCCGGCAACCGTGTCGGCGACCATAACCCCGGTGAATGACGCCCCGAACACGTCGAACGATAGCGACACCGTCAGCGAAGATAGCGCTGTCGTGATCGATGTTCTGGCTAATGACGTCGATATTGACGGGACTTTGGTGCCGTCAACCGTTCAGATTGTTGGCACCACCAATCCCGGCGACCCTCTCGTGGTCGGCGGAGAAGGCACCTGGACGGTCAATTCGACCACCGGCGCCATCACCTTCACACCTGAAACCGATTATACCGGATCCGTCACCGATATTTCCTACACCGTCGACGACAACAGTGGCGCAACGTCCAGCCCGGCAACCGTTTCGGTGACAATTACCGGCGTGAATGACGCGCCAACCGCCAACAACGACTCCGATACCGTCACAGAAGATGACACGGTCGCAATCGACGTCCTGGCAAATGACACCGACCTTGATGGCACTTTAGTGCCTTCGACCGTGCAGATTGTCGGCACCGCTGCACCAGGCAACCCACTGATCGTTGCTGGTCAGGGCACCTGGACCGTCAACACGACAACCGGCGCAATCTCGTTCACACCGGAAGCCGACTATACCGGTGCGGTCACACCGATTTCCTACACCGTTCAGGACGATGGTGGTGCAACTTCCAGTTCGGCAACGGTTTCAGTCACGATCACGGCCGTCAATGATGCGCCCACGACATCGGCCGATGCCGACACCGTGGTTGAAGATGGCGCCGTTATTATCGACGTACTCGCCAATGACAGTGATATTGACGGTACATTGGACCCGGCGACGGTACAGATTGTCGGCACAACCAATCCCGGCGACTCCCTTGTTGTAGGGGGCGAAGGCACCTGGTCGGTCAACACCACCACCGGCGCGATCACCTTCACGCCAGAGCCGAACTTCGACGGTTCAGTCACCAACATCAGCTACACCGTTGACGACAACAATGGCGCGACGTCGAGTCCGACCATTGTCGCCGTTTCCATTCTGGGCGTGAATGACCAGCCGCTTCTGGATCTGGATTCAGGCACGGGCGGCAATGACTCGTCGGCTTCCTATACAGAAGGGGCGCCGGGCGTCAGCATCACAGGTGCCAATACCGTGCCGAATGATCCGGAAAATGCGATATACTCCATCACCGTATCAGTCGGTGCGGTTCCGGATGGCAGCGATGAATACATCATCGTCAATTCACCCGCCTTCGAGATCACCTCGGACAACAGTGGCTTTACCACTTTGGGCAGCGGCCTTCAGCTTGCCTATACCTACACTGCAGCAACGCGAGAACTGGTGTTGACCAATCAGGCGGGCCCCGGCAACGCGATGACCAACGCGCAGGTAGAGGAAGCGTTGGAAAGTCTCCGGTACCGCAACGATTCCGATGATCCGACAACGACCGATCGAACCTTCAGCGTGGTTCTGGAAGATATGTCAGGTGCCACATCGCTTTCGGCAGATGCAGTGGTCAGCGTCAATGCGGTCAACGATGCGCCGACGGCCGGTGCAAATGGAGGTTCGGTAACGGAAGACGGCAGTGTTGCGGTCAATGTTCTCTCCAATGATGCAGATGTGGATGGCACTCTCGACCCTGCCTCCATCCAGATCGTTGGAACAGCCTCCGCAGGAGATCCATTGGTCGTAGTCGGCGAAGGCACCTGGACTGTCGATACAATTCTTGGCCGCATCTCCTTCACGCCAGAAGCCAATTACTCGGGCTCGGTGACACCGATCAGCTACACCGTTCGAGATAACCTGGGCGCTGTCTCAAACCCAGCCACTGTAACCATGACAATCACGCCGGTTAATGATGCGCCGACAGACATCAACGTTGTCGGTGGCTTGAACCTGGAAGCAAGAGTCCCCTACAGCACGCTGTCCGCAACCGCGACTGCCGTGGACGAAGTTGGCGACACCATTACCTACAGCCTGACCAACGACGCTGGTGGCCTGTTTGAAATTGACAGCGCCTCGGGCGCCATCAGCATTTCTGCCCGTGGAACAGGTACTATGGTATTGCAGTCGGGGGTTGATGATCCCTTTGAAGGGGTAGACTATGACAACTTCTCTGCTCCCGTTTTCGTCGACCTCGATAACGATGGCGATCTCGATGTGTTGGTCGGCAACGGAGATGAAGGCGATACGTTATACTCAGAAAACGTTGGGTCGAGTGAAACTCCATCCTATGCCGCATTCGTGACCAACCCTTTTGGTCTGGATCAATACTCTGATGACGTAACGCCTGCGGTTGTCGACATCGACAATGACGGCGACTTTGATGTTTTCCTTGGGTCTGCCGGCGGGGAAATCAGGTACCGCAGGAATGATGGTTCAGACACCTCACCAAGCTTTACCGCCGTAGGACTGAACCAGTTTGGACTGACGTCAACACCTGGAGGATATTCTGCACCCACATTTATCGATATCGATGGAGACAACGACTACGACGCCTTTATTGGCGACGCCTCCGGCAATATCTATTATCAGGAAAACACAGGCACTATCTCCAGTCCAAACTTCACAGCTGCCGTAATGAACCCGTTCGGTCTCACCGATGTTGGAGACGATGCAAAGCCTAACTTTGTCGATTACGATGGCGACGGTGACTATGATGTATTCGTCGGAACCCTAAGCGGCGACACTTACTACTTTGAAAATACAGGCACTAACTTGGCGCCTAGCTTTGCGGCGGCTGTAGTTAATCCTTTTGGCCTTTCTGACATCGGATCAGAGTCAGCACCGTCATTTGGCGACATCGATAGCGATGGAGATCTTGATGCCATAATTGGTCGCTCCAATGGTGAGGTCGAGTATTTCGAAAATCAGTCAACCGCGGTCGACCACACAATGGTGACATCGCACACAATCACCGTTGAGGCACAAGACACCGGAGCCAACACCTATTCGGAAGACATCGACATTCGGTTCGGTAGCGACGGTGGCGAGACAATCACCGGTGGTGCAAATGACGATGTTCTCTACGGCTTCGGTGGCACCGATACACTCGAAGGTGGCGCAGGCAACGACTACGTAGACGGTGGCGGCGGAGCAGCAGAAACAGATACCTACATCGCCAATGGGGCACAGGCCGATTTCACGGTTGTCGACAATTTGGACGGTACCTTCACACTGACAGACATTCGTGGTGGCTCACCACAAGGCACCGACACCTTGCTCAACATCGAGCAGGTCCAATTTACAGATGCCACCGTATCTCTTGGTCTGAACCAAACCGGCACTGGTGGCGTGGACAACATGACCGGCACCTCCGCNAACGACACATTGGACGGTGGGAATGGCGACGATGTNATCGTTGGTGGCGCAGGTGACGACACAATTTACGGAGATGGTGGCGACGACACCATCACGGGTGGCGCGGGGGACGATACCATCGAGTCGGGCAGCGGCACGAACGACATCATGATCTATTCGGGCAATCGCGCAGACTATATTGTACACGACAACGGCGGCGGTATTTACCTGGTCATAGACACCCGTCCGGGCTCTCCCGACGGCACCGATACGCTGATTACCGGTGGCGATCCTGGAGATCTTCAGTTTGCTGACCAAACAGTAGACGTGGATGCCGCGGTGACGTCAACATCACCCATCGCCTTCGACCTGAACCGGGACGGAGAGATCAACGTCACCGGTGAAACCACAGCCAAGGACAAGTCCGGCATCGAGTCGATCGGTGCCACGGTCGAATTCGATATGGATGGGGACGATGATCTTGAAACCATCGAATGGTTGGACGGCACGGGCGACGCGCTACTGGTCGATAACCGCGACGGCAACGCGGCCGACGACATGGATGGCACGCGTCTGTTTGGCGATCAGGGCGGCACCTATGAGCACGGCTATCAGCAACTTGCGGAGTGGGATACCAACGAAGACGGCGTCATATCCGGCGATGAGACAGAGGGTTTGAATCTGTGGGTTGATGACGGCGATGCCCGGGTTGAAGACGGCGAGCTGTTCACTTTGCAAGAACTCGGCGTTTCAGAGATCGAACTGACCCTGGAAGAACACGCCGTCGACGAAGAAGGCCGCGATCTGTTCCGTTCCTCGGCAACGCTGGAAGATGGCACCAAGATCCTCACCGAAGACGTTTGGTTCGCCCAAGCCATTGACGAAGATGAAGAACAACCCGGACGTCCGGATCTTTCAAACGCCCTTCAACAGGATGATCTGACAGGCTAGCAACCTTTCGCGGCCAAGTTTGCCGCCGCCTTGGGAAATTCGTCTGCCAGAAAATCGAAGACGAGGCGCACGCGTCGGCTTGTGTTGACCTCACGATGAGCCGCCAACCAGACGTCGAATTCAAACGCTGGCAACCAGGGCGCTGCGTTTTCGACCTTGGGTTCAGCATCCCCGACAGCTGTGATCATGACCCCGATGCCCAGCCCCCGTTTGACCATTTCCCATTGCACCAGATGGTCGCCACAGCGAATGGGAAAATTGCGCTCCGTCAGCCCCAATCCCAAGTCATTCAGACCTTTTAGAAAAGGTTGATTGTCTTCAAAGCCAATGAACTGAGCCTCTTTAAGCGTATCAGCGCCATCAAGCTGCTCCAAACCGCGCAGGTAATCCCTTGAGGCATACAATCGTGCAGATTCACGCATCAGTTTCTTGGCGACCAAATCCGGATCTGTTGGCCGCACGCTGCGCAGGGCAATATCCGCTTCGCGCCGCCGCAGGTCGCGCAATTCGTTCGATGCCACCACGTCCACCTGGATGCCGGGATGGTTCTGGCGCAGTTTGGATATCAACGGCGGCAGCAAAAATGCAGCAGTCACTTCCGTGGTGGTGATGGTCACCGGCCCTTCCACCGACTGCGATTGCCCCGTCGCGGCCAGGGCGACGCGACCGGCCGCCTCCCCCATGCCGCGCACATGTTCGACAAGTTCAAGGCCGCTTGGGGTGAGGACCAGCCCATGACCGTGACGTTCAAAAAGCACGACGTCGAGTTCTTCCTCCAGAGCTCGCACCTGCCGTCCCAGCGTTGGCTGCGCCATGCCAAGAGACCGGGCTGCCGCAGACAGCGACCCTTCTTCAGCGGTCACCAAGAAGGCGCGCGCCCGATTCCAGTCGAAATTGACAGCAGACCAATCCATGCACAAATGCATATCAAGTAGGCGAAATTAGTCAATTTCTTTCATTTTTGCACAGCGTTATATTTGGTTTCAAAGAGCAACCCGGTTCGTTTCGCGATCACATCGTTGCTTCCTCTCCGCCATGACCAATATCGGATACAATCATGACCCTCGTTCAACACGCTTCAACAATCCCCTCCTCGGCTCGGTTTTGGGACCGCATCGCCAAACGTTATTCCCGCCAACCCGTCTCCGACGAGGCCAGCTACCAAAAGAAGCTGCAGATCACCCGTGACCTGTTTCGACCAGACATGAAACTGCTCGAATTCGGCTGCGGTACGGGTTCCACAGCCCTGGTTCACGCCCCCCACGTGAACCACATCCACGCCATCGACATTTCGGCCAAGATGATCGAGATCGCCAAGGACAAGGCTGCCAAGGCTAATGTTTCAAATGTCACTTTTGAACAGGCCACGCTGGAGACACTTCGTCCGCAAGATGAAGACTTCGACATGATCCTGGGGTTGAGCATTTTGCACCTGGTGGAAGACCGCGATGCCGCAATCAGAAGGGTTGTCGAACTGCTGAAGCCCGGTGGATACTTCATCTCGAGCACCGCCTGTCTGGGCGACAATATGAAGATCTTCAAACTGATTGCCCCAATCGGAGGCTGGCTCGGCCTGCTGCCCGTGTTGCGCGTCTTTTCGACAAAACAACTGGTGACAAGCTTGGAAAACGCGGGGCTCGAGATCGAGCAGCGCTGGTCGCCAGGCAAAAATAAGGGTGTCTTCATTGTCGCCCGCAAGCCATCCTGACCCGGCCAATCCCGGCCTGGTCGCAGCCCCAAAGAGGCTTGCGAATTGAATAACTCCCGTCACACTTTGGATGGGCAGGCACTTTTCCTGCCCGTCTGAATGGGTCTATTGTCGTCCGACACATTGCCAAATCCATTGGCAATTTCGAGACGGACAAATCCATGACCAAGGCCAAAGAATACGACGACATTCCCGGCACCTATGTCTTTGACGCCGATCGCTCACGCGAAGGCTATCACTTGAACATGTTCTGCATCTCGCTGCGGCTGGAAAAAAACCGCCAAGCCTTTCGCGATGATCCCGAGGCCTATCTGTCGCAATATCCGATGAGCGAGGAACAGTTGCAGGTCGTGCGCGACCGCGACTGGAACGGCATGCTCTCCCTGGGCGGCAACATCTACTACACCGCAAAACTGGCGGCGTTTGATGGCATCACCTTCCAGGAACTGGCTGCAATCATGACCAATATGGGAAGCGAAGACTATCGCAAGATGATGGTCGATGGTGGCCGTCCGATTGAAGGCAATCGATACAAATCAGAGTGGGAAGATAAATAATGGCTCGTATCACGGCTGGCGTTGGCTGTTCACATGTCCCGGCGATTGGCGTTGCCATGGACCTTGGCAAAACCCACGAAGACTACTGGCAACCGGTGTTTGCCGGTTTTGAGAAATCTCGTGAGTGGATGAAGGAAAACACGCCCGACGTGATTTTCCTTGTCTACAACGATCATTGCACGGCCTTTTCTGCGGAAGTGATTCCAACCTTTGCGCTTGGATGCGCTGCCGAATTCCAGCCGGCCGACGAAGGATGGGGCCCCCGCCCCGTACCGGTGGTCAAGGGCCATCAGCGTCTGGCTTCGCATATTGCCCAATCGGTCATCCTCGATGAGTTTGACCTCACCATCATGAACCATATGGAGGTGGATCACGGACTGACGGTGCCGCTGTCGGTGATGTTTGGCGAGGTGGAAGACGAATGGCCCTGTCAAGTCATTCCGCTCTGCGTCAACGTGGTGCAATATCCGCCACCAACCGGCAACCGTTGCTACAACCTGGGCAAGGCCGTGCGCCGCGCCATCGAAAGCTACGATGAAGACCTCAACGTCATGGTGTTTGGAACGGGCGGCATGTCGCATCAGTTGCAGGCTGAGCGGGCCGGCCTGATCAACGCCGATTTCGACAAGCAGTTCATGGACTATCTGACCGAAGACCCAGTCAAGGGATCGCAGATCAGCCACGTTGAATACCTGCGCGAATCCGGTTCGGAAGGCATTGAGCTGGTCATGTGGCATGTCATGCGTGGCGCGCTCAACGACGATGTCGAAGAGATCCACCGTCACTACCATGTGCCCGCCTCGAACACGGCTGTGGGTCATATCATTCTAGAAAATCGTTAGGACAGAACCAATGCGTATTTGCGTTGCCGGTGCCGCCGGTGCCTTTGGCATGAAACATCTCGAAGCCCTGGCCAATATTGACGAAGCCGAAGTGACATCCGTCATGGGCGTTGAAGCCGACGACATTCAGGGTTTCGCCAAGGAGCGGGGAATTGGACACGCATCGACCAGTCTTGAAGAATGCCTGGCGCGCGACGATGTCGACGCAGTGATCCTTGCGACCCCAACCCAGGTTCATGCCGCACAAGCCATCCAGTGTCTCAAGGCTGGCAAACATGTGTTGGTGGAAATCCCAATGGCCGACAGCCTTGCTGATTCCGAAGAACTGGTTCGGGTGCAAAAGGAAACCGGACTGGTCGCCATGGTCGATCACGTGCGCCGGTTCAACCCGTCCCATCAGTGGGTTCACAACCGCATCAAAAATGGTGAGCTCAACATCCAGCAGATGGATGTGCAGACCTATTTCTTCCGCCGCACCAACATGAACGCGCTTGGTAAGCCGAGATCATGGACCGATCACCTGCTCTGGCACCACGCCTGCCACACAGTCGATCTGTTCATTCATCAAACTGGCGAGGTGCCAACCGAAGTGTTCGGTCTGCAGGGTCCGCAACATCCGGAACTGGGCATCGCCATGGACATGACAATCGGTATGAAGTCGCCCTCCGGCGCGCTGTGCACCCTATCACTGTCGTTCAACAACGATGGGCCACTGGGGACATTCTTCCGCTACATCTGCGATAACGGCACCTATATCGCCAGCTATGATGACCTGTATGATGGTCGCAACGAGCCCATCGACCTGAGCGGTATTGCAGTATCCAACAACGGCATTGAATTGGCGGACCGGGAGTTCATCAGCGCCATCAAGGAAGGTCGTGAACCGATCTCCTCGGTGGCCCAAGGCCTTGCCGCCATGCAGGTACTCGACGCGATCGAAAAGACGATGTCCTGATGGATTCCAAGCGAAACCCTTTCTGGTAAGCCACCAAAACAGAAATTTTTTTGTTCTTAAGAAGTGCAGTTGCGCCGTTACGTAACTGCACTTTTTGACGTGTGCACATTGCGCGGTCCAAGCACCGCCCCGCCATCGCTTGTCCTGAACCTGATTTGGATTTCCAGTTTTGCCGGCACGCCACGCCACCTCCCAGAACATCATGGTTAACAGGCAAGATGAAAAATGTATTAATATTTAAAAATTTGTAAACAAAAAGGGTCTATTTGATCCAAAATAATTTACTGGACATTAAAGTTAACTATATGTTAGGAATTCATTTGTGCGGCCAGGTAGTTTTGCGGCAAACCTACCTGCAGGAAGATGGCGTTCGGCTCTAATGCGGCAGGGATAGCGTCATAAGAGCCGTTTTCCTCGAGGAAACAGAAACGGGTGATCGAACTGAGCTGGGAAGTGGGTTCCGGCTCTCATCGACACCAAAGGCCGCAAATCACATACCAATTGTGACTTGCGGCCCTGTTGGGAAGCGCCGCATGTCCATCGGATCTGCTGGCTCCGGGCCTCTCCCCTTTCCTTCGCCTGCGATGGGAGTGGAGACGTTCCGTTGAGATCGATCTGCTTCACACTACTTTGTGTGGCCGTCTATCTGATGGTAGACGCCTTTTCTCCGCGCACCACTTGGGCAAATGATGTGACGTGTGTTGGCGGCAACCAATTGCAGTCTTACAATCGAGAAGCGATAAACGCCGGAGAACATCCATTCATTCGCATAACACCCACTGCATGCGAACACTTGGACTTTACAAATACAACTGCACTGAGTTCAGTTGCCACCACGGACGCGCCAGTATTCGCACCCACGAACAAGTCAGTTGTCGCGCTGGACTTCATGAAAGTGCATTGGAAATCTGGCGGCAATGTCTCCAACTTGACGGTCAACAATATTCAAGTGCTTCAAGACACCGATGTCGAACTCAGAGCACTTGATCCCGGAAAAACCAAATTTGACATCAAATTTGATCATGAAATAGCTGGCACCCGAACCTTTACATTCGAAGTCCAGATCGACCACAAACAGTTTGTCGAAACCGACTTCATTGTTACGACAGCGACAAAAGTTACAAGCGTTCAGCCTGCAACAGGCCCCCAGGAAGGCGGCACAAGAGTAACCATTACAGGCGTCAGCCTGACAGGCGTTACCGCTGTCACTTTCAACGGCAAGGCAGCCACCAACGTAGTCTTTATCAGCGATACAGAAATCCAAGCGACAACGCCTGATGGGGTTGCCAGTGCCGCAGATGTTCGGGTCACGTCAGACACCGGTTTCAATGCTCAGGCCTTCGTCTTTACCTATGAAGGAGCCAGCACCGCAGACCCCCTTTCGGAAACCGAGAGCCAGATCGTCGAATTCATGCATGCACGGGCGGTGAATATCCTGAACACCAAGCCCGACATCACCCCTTTTCTTTTCGGGAGCAGCGAGTTCGACGGCCTCCTGGGCAACTTGGACCTGGATGCCAACGCTGCCGGATTCAATCTAGCATTCAGCAGTAGCTTGGGGCGCATTTGGAGCGCACGGGAAGCCAATGAAATTCGGGCCGCTACAGATCTTTCGCAAAGCACACCAGAGGGAGAGGTTCTGAGCGCGACAGCATCCTATCCGGTCACAAATTCCGGACTGACACCGGCGCAAGAGCGCGGTTTCGACATGTGGATTCAGGTTCATGCGACAAGAACGAATGCAAGCAAGCTGACGGCTGACACATGGATTGGACACGCCGGAGCACACGCCTTCGTCAATCCCGATTTCCTGGTGGGTGCGATGGTTCAATTGGATTGGACTGAGCAGTCCAATTCTACCAGCAGCGCCCATATCCAAGGACTCGGATTCATGGTGGGGCCTTACATGGCTGCACAAGTGCCAGACCAAAACCTGTTCTTTGACTCCCGTGTGCTTTGGGGCAAGTCAAGCAATGCCATCAAGCCGACAGGGAGCTACGAAGACCGCTTTGTCACCGAAAGATGGTTGATCAGCGGCAAGTTGAGTGGTGCAATTGAGAGCAATGGCTGGAAGCTCCAGCCAGCCATCGAAGTGAACTACTTCAAAGAAAACCTCTCGTCCTATACCGACAGCCAAAACAACTTGGTCTCGTCCCGATCGATCTCTTTGGGAGAAGTGCGGTTTGGACCCACGGTATCCCACGAATGGACTAACTCCAAGGGCGTCACCATTAGCCCGTCCCTGGGCGTTGCAGGCGTTTGGAATTTCGCCGTGGAAAATGAGGAACTGTCACCTTCGACCGGACTTGGTTCATCCAGTGTACGTGCTCGTTTCGACGTGGGCCTGACAATTGCCCTGGCTGACGATTGGGCCTTTAATATTTCGGGTTTCTATGATGGCGTTGGAGTTAACGACTTTGAGGCCTACGGCGGCAAGCTCCGCTTGAGCGTCCCCCTGCCCTAGCGGGTCTCCAAAGCCTAGCTCAAGACGCCTCTTCTGCGCATGAACTCGGCATAGCCGATTTGAAAGATGGCCAAGGCGAAGATCACCACGGTGAACACCATTTCAAAGGCCGTCATGGTTTGCGTGGCCGGGACTTCCGCCAGGATGAGATTGTGAAACGTCGTAATCAGCAAAAACACAAAGCCACTGAACAGCACGCGGACAGCAAGCCGCGAACGCCACAGCATCAACAGCGTGCCAATCACATAGAGCCAAACCGCCAGCGCCCAACTGCCCTTGGCCCAGCCGGGAAAGGCCTCCAGAAAGGCGAGCCTTTCGGGTGTGAATTGCGCCAGATAGTCAGCATTGCGACTGACTGTCATGACGTAGTCCATGGCCCCCATGCCGTTCCACAACAGCATCACGATACCAATGACCCAGAAATGCCAAGGTGCTCTCATTTGCTTTCTCCATCATCCCCGACTGCAAGGCTAGCAGTCAGATGCAGTTGTGCAAACCTGGCCCAACGCAAGTTGCAGGATCTATTGCATGCAGTTTCGGCACATCGCCGCATGCGGTACCGCGTCCAGCCGCTCCTGTGAGATCTCATTGCCGCAACGGGCACAAATGCCGAAGCTTTTATTGGCAATCCGTTCAATCGCTGCCTCGATGGCCGAAATCTCCTTTAGACCCTCTCGCCCCTGGGACTCGTACACTTCATCAAATTCGCTTTCTGTCGCGTGATCGCTAAAATCGCGGCTTTTTGGGTCATCCAGTGCATCTTCCAACCGCAGCAACAACTGTTGTAGCTCTTCCTTGCGGGCCAGAAGTCGGCGGTGAAAGTGATCAATGTCCATGATGCTCCCTCCATTTGAGCGTCTTCGAAGCACACAGCTTCCTGTCTATCCTGCTGTGATTGTGGAACTCGCCAAATCGGGTCGCATTGATCAGGATCAAAAAGGACGGGTGCGAAAAGGCGTCAAATATTCTGCTCAGTCACGATACAGATAAGCCATGTCGACGCGCTCAGTAGCCAAGTGATGGACCCAGATATAGGCGTGACTGAAGGCCGCCACAGCAAGCGCGGCAGCGGAATTGAAACCCAGCGCAATCGCCCAAAAGAGCAAGAAGGCGTAGACATACATGCCGTTGTCGGTGAAGCGGAAAATACCCTGTTTCACCAGTGGCATCGCGCGATACTTGGGATCGAAATGATCAGCACCGACGGCTCGTTGCATGCCGAAATACAGATGAACGCTGGCCATTGCATAAACACCCGGCACCGCGCATGCGATCGTGAGA
>JABSRX010000025.1:21635-23901 GCA_013214695.1 Rhizobiaceae bacterium
CGGCTCGTTGCATGCCGAAATACAGATGAACGCTGGCCATCGCATAAATACCCGGCACCGCGCATGCGATCGTGAGAGCAAGTTGAAGCCACAGGCTTAGGCCAGCACTTCCCCTGTCCAACCATGCCAACAGAAACAAAGTCACAAACCGCGCGCAGAACAAAGCAAAAAAGCCAATCAGATATCCGCCAAATCCAATCGACTGACTGATTGTCTTGGCGTTCAATTCGAACCGCCATGTCAACCAAACATAGATTTGATGGATGACTGGAGTGAAGGCAGCGAGCCAAAACGCGCGTGGAACCGGGCGCCCCAGACCGACCCAAGCCCACCACAGGGCGGCGAGCAACAGCACCAAACACACGGCATGCAAAGCCTGCCCGGCCCAAAGGCGCGGCGGTCTGCTCTTCTCTACGGATCGCGCGATCATGATGTGCCAACCATACCAGAGGTTCCTCGTAGGGGCCAAAACTCCACTGAACAAGCGTCGTTACCGGCGATTTACCCTTGCAGATTGAGCAATGACGGTTTTAGCTATACCCACCTAACCGGGCAACGGGGTGTCTGCCGGACCCGCCCGACGTCGATCTCGACGCGTGAAATCCCCGAGAAATCCGGTGCATTCAGCATCATTTTTCAAAATGACAGCGCGTGTCCGCACGCCTGCATAAAACCACGGGAGCATTCTTTATGAAAACTGCAGGAATAATCGGTCTAGGCGACATGGGCAGCGGCCTTGCCAAGAACCTCATCAAAAACGGCTTTGAGACCTATGGCCTCGATCTCAGCGAAGCGCGCATGAAGGCATTCACAGAGCTTGGCGGCAAGGCTGCGAGCAGCGTTGCCGAAGTCGGTGCCAATGCAAGCCACGTCTATGTTATGGTGATGAACGGTGACCAGGTCAGATCCGTCGTATTTGGCGAAGATGGACTGCTCACCAACATGGCCAAGGGCAGCACCATTCTTCTCACGGCAACCATCAAACCGTCAGAGGCCAAGGCGTTGGGCGAAGAGATGGCTGGCAGCGGCATCAACTTGATCGACAGTCCCGTTTCCGGCGGTTTCCCGGGCGCGCAAGGGGGCACACTGACGATGATGGCAGCCGGCACAGACGAAGTCTTGGCCGCCAATCGCGAAGTAATGGAAGCCATTTCCGGCACGATCCATCGTGTTGGTGAAAATCCAGGCGACGGACAGGTGGTCAAAGCCTGCCTGCAATCCCTGATCGGCTCCATCTTTTCGGCAACCTTCGAGGCCGCAGCGCTCGCCGCCAAAGCCGGCGTCAGCGGCGAGGTGATCCACAAGGTATTCGGCACCTCCAGCGCCGGATGTGGGGTTGTCAATTCCTCCTTGGAAAACATCATCGACCGCAAGTTCGAAGGCACGGGCAGCCACATCAACACGATGCACAAGGACCTGACTATCTCCCTCAACCTTGCTGAACAAATGGGCGTGCCGATGCATACGGCTGCTACAGCCATGCAAATCTTCCATGCGGGCAAAACCAAATATCCCAACGGGGATAACTGGGTTTGTACACGGGTGATCGAAGAGATCATCGGCGCCGAATTGCACCGTTAAGGAGGAGATCAAGATGAAACTTGGCGTAATTTGCGACGGCATCAGCCGAGATCTCAGCCATGCCGTGGATGTGATGGACGAGTTCGGTTTAGAATATGCGGAACTGCAATTTGTTGGCGACACGGAAGTCGGCGACCATTCTAAGGCCGAGATTGCCGATATCGACAAACTGCTGCGCGACCGGGGCAAGCCAGTCTCCTGCCTGTCGCGTCACATCTTTGCCGGCACAACGTCAGCCAACAAACCCGGCGACGAATTGCACACAAAACATATGGATGCCTTAAAGCGGGTCATTGAAATGGCGCATATCGTCGGCTCGCCTCTGGTCCGCATCATGACCCAGAAGAAGGAACAAATCCTTTGGGGCCTGAATGGCGCCGAGCGCTGGAATGTTGCTCATGGCGCGTGGGACACCATGGCGCCGATGATCGCCCCGGCCGTTGAACTCGCCAAGGCGGAGGGCGTGACTCTGGTTGTTGAAACCGGCAACGGCACCATGGTCAACTCCAACTACACGGCCCGCAAGCTGATCGACGATCTGGGTGCCAGTTCCACCGCCGGCGCGATCAGCGGCGGCAGCGTCTCCCAGGCGCCCTTGGCGACATTCCACTTCTCCGCCCCGTTGCTGCCCCAAAGGATCTGCTCCTTTTTCGAGGTCATGATGCGCACCAGCGGCGAACCGAGC
>JABSRX010000248.1 GCA_013214695.1 Rhizobiaceae bacterium
CGACATGCCAAAGGAATCCACGTCCATTTCCCGCTGATTGAGGTAAGCCTGGAAAAAATACTGGAAGTCGGTCGGATTAACCTCGGACAAAATGACTTCCTTTAAACCAACGACGCCGTTTTCGTGGGCCTGCAATTTGCTGCGATCGACCTTGGCGCTGGTCACAACTTCGCAGGCGAAGAAAAACGCATCCGGACTTCTCTGGTCGGTCGCAAAGGCCAGCGCGAAAGACACTTTTTCATTTTCACCGGCGGGCGTTTTGAAGCGCCGGGAAAAGCGCACCATCTTGCCACCGGAAATGCCGTTTTCCTTGTAAAGCGCGTGATCGGCGCGGGCATCGTCGGACTTCAACACGAGATGGGAAAAACCCTCCTCGGCGATGCGAAAACGGTAGGTCTGATCGTTGGCGACAAAGGTGTGGCCCTTGACCGCCTTGGCTTCGCACGTTTCCCGCTGGGCAATTCCCAGGGGTTCGAGGAACGTGCCGTCTTTGAAGAAGATACAGCAGTTTTCCGTACCAAACGGATGCCGCCCGTCAGGGGCCACGGTAAAGCCCAATTGCTCATAACGGCGGCGCGCCACGTCGATATCGACCACCGGCAGAACCAGATGATCGAGCGCTCTGGAATTCGATAGATTTGTCATGGGCTCCTCCTGCCCCAAGCGGGTCGTTGGATCAAGCGCCACGTGCCGATTTCAATGCCTGCGGCAACATCTCACGCACCAATTCGATATCCGCCTCGGTGCCGGCAGAAATGCGAATGCAGCGATTGCCGGGTTCGACGAAAGGCATGCGCACAAAGCAATCGCGTGCCACCAGTTCGGCCACGACGGACTTGGCAAACGCGCCGTCGCTGCCGCAATCGATGGTGACGAAGTTTGTCGACGTTGGCAGCGGGGTCAATCCATTTTCAACCGCGATCTCGGCGATTGCCGCGTTGGCGTCTCTCACCTGCGCGATCACCTGCTGCAGATAGTCCTGATCGGCCAAAGCGGCCAGCGCTCCAGCCTGGGCGATGCGGTTGACCCCAAAATGGTTGCGCACCTTGTTGAAGGCATCGATGACGTCGCGATGGCCAATTGCATAACCAACCCGCGCACCAGCCATGCCATAGGCTTTTGAAAAGGTGCGGGTGCGGATGACACGGGTCTCTTCAACGTCGATCGGCACCAAAGAGCCTTCCGGGGCGAACTCGCAATAGGCTTCGTCGAGACACAACAGGCTGTCGTCAGGCATGTCGCTGATCAGCTTGGCAATGGTCTCGGCCGGATGGAAACTGGCCATCGGATTGTCCGGATTGGCGAAATAGGCCAGCGGCGCATTGTTGTCTTTCACCGCGGCGATGATCGCCTCTGGATCCTCCATATCGTCCTTGTAAGGCACCGTGACGAGTTCGCCCCCAAAACCATGCACATGGAAATTGAACGTTGGATAGGCACCCAGGGAGGTCACAACTTTGGTGCCCTTTTCAACCACCATGCGCACCAGCAGGCCGAGAATGCCATCAATCCCTTCGCCGACCATGATGTTCTCGGCTGCCACGCCGTGATGATCAGCCAAGGCATGTTTCAGATCGTGGTTTTCCGGGTCGCCATATTTCCAGCAGTCTGCAGCAGCGGTGGCCATGGCTTCAATCGCTTTTGGCGATGGTCCAAAAACGCTTTCGTTGGCGCCAACACGGGCGCGGAAGCCGCTGCCGCGTGCTCTCTCCTGGGTTTCCGGCCCAACAAACGGCACGGTGGATGGCAGACTGGCAACAAGCGGCGTGTAACGGGTCATGCTGACCTCTCATTCAATGCATTTGGTGATCAACTTTCCAACTTTTGCATTGAAGTCAATTGCTTTCTTCGATTGTTAAACCCGCCGAATGGGCCTAAGCCTGTCAAAATGGCTGCTCCCGAAAATTCACAACCGATGACTGCGCGTTCCGATACCGTCAGCGAGACCGCACTGCCGATGGGCAGCGGCTGGCGCACGCCTGCCCTGTTGCTGATGCTGATGGCAGCCGCCATGCAGCTTTCCTTCGCCTCATGGTCAGCGCTTCAGTACAATTTCGCCCATGAAATGCTCGGATTTACCGGCAAGGAAATCGGCATCCAGCAATCGATCCGTGAAATACCGGGCTTTCTGTCCTTTGCTGCGGTCTTCTTCCTGTTTGCCATGCGTGAGCAGACCTTTGCCATGGTGTCCCTGCTGTTATTGGGGCTGGGTACCGCTGCCACCGGCTATTTCCCAACCGCGATGGGATTTTACATCACCACTTTCATTGGCTCGGTGGGCTTTCATTATTACGAGACCATGCATCAATCGCTGACGCTGCAATGGCTGCCCAAGAAGACCGCTGCGGCCATCATGGGCAAGATCCTGTCGGTCGCCAGTCTGGCGCAATTGGCGGCCTACGCGCTGATATTCCTGGCCGGCAATATCTGGGACTTGAGCTACACCACCATGTTCACGGTGGCCGGTGGCGTCACGCTGGTCTTCGTCGCCTATATGACCCTGTCCTTTCCGCAATATCCGGAAGGGGCAGCACAAACCAAATCGCTGATCCTGC
This sequence comes from Rhizobiaceae bacterium, assembly GCA_013214695.1. Taxonomy (GTDB): domain Bacteria; phylum Pseudomonadota; class Alphaproteobacteria; order Rhizobiales; family Rhizobiaceae; genus Pseudahrensia. The sequence goes on from JABSRX010000248.1 coordinate 2,556, forward strand.
GCAAGCGCTATTGGCTGTATTACGCCATCACCTTCCTGGCCGGTGCGCGGCGTCAGATCTTCCTTGTTTTTGCCAGTTGGATGATGGTCGAGCGTTTTGGCTATTCTTTCCAGGACATCGCAGGTCTGTTCTTTGCCAATGCGGCGATCATGATGATCACGGCCCCTTTCCTCGGCAAATTCATCAGCCGCATCGGTGATCGCAATGCCATGTTGGTGCAATATGCCGGTCTGGCTGTGGTGTTTACGGCCTATGCCTTTGTCACCAATCCCTATCTGGCGATTTTCCTCTACATTCTCGACCACGCGTTCTTCGCCATGGAGATCGCCAAGAAGACCTATTTCCAAAAAATAGCGACCCCGTCCGATATTGCGGCAACCACCGGGGTCGCCTTCACCATCAACCACATTGCCGCCGTGTTCATCCCCGTCACCTTCGGTCTGCTCTGGCTGGTGAGCCCGGCGGCGGTGTTCCTGGCGGGAACGGCGATGGCGATCTGCTCGTTCGGACTGTCCCTGCTGGTGCCGAAAGTGCCTTCCATTGGTCATGAGGTGCAATGGGGAACGAAAAATTCATAGGATCGCGAGAATATTACTCGGGCGGCAATGGTTGTCGCCACAATTGGGAGCTAGGGTGAGATCCGGCAAAGGAACTCTTGGATGCTTAAACTGAACCGACTTGTTGCGATTATCGGCGTTGCAGTGCTGGCAGCTTGTCAAAGCACCCAGGAAAGCCAGGTCGCCGTCGACTATTACCGCATTACCGGCAATTCAACCGCTGATCTCGACGCAGAGATTCGGCGCAAGGGTCCAAAGATCAATGGCGGTAGCCATGCCGTCGCGGTTGCTCGGATCAAGATGCTGCCACGCATCACCTTTGAGAAGTTTGCCCGCGGTTGTCGCGTTGAAAACGCCAAAGTGGCGGTCGACGCGCGCGTGACCTTGCCGCAATGGACCGGTCGAGACACCGCGGATCCGAAACTTGCCAAGGCGTGGGACAATATCGATCGCTACACTAGGTTGCACGAAGCCACCCACGTGAACATTGCGTTCAGCTACGCCAAACGGATTGAGGACGAGGTTCGAGCTTTGCCAACCATGCAAAGCTGTTCGCAGATTCGCGCCATCACCAAGTCGATTGTGGATCGCAATCTGAAGGAACACGATGCAGCCCAGCGCAAATATGATGAGGATGAGCAGAAGCGATTCTCCATGCTGGCCAAGCGCACCAAAATCACTGAATCCCTCTAGCCTCCGCTCCTTCGGCCCGGTCGCAACCGCCAAATCACAAAATTTTTAAGCATTGCAGGCGAAACACCTTTGTCTTCGGAGGAAGTATGTTAGCCTTTGCTTAGATTGGGACGGAAGCAGGTTGGACACATCTTGATCAGAAGACTCTTGCAGACTTGCCTGGTGTTTTGTGGGCTCGGACTGGCCGGCACACTGGGTCTGATCGGCCTCGGCGCGGCTGCCACGGAGGCTCACGCCCAACGCAGTTCAATCAAGATCGATGAGACCACAAATTTCTATCGCATCACCGGCAAATCAGCCGGCGAATTCGCCATTTCGATGAGCAAGAAAGGCCCCTA
>JABSRX010000249.1 GCA_013214695.1 Rhizobiaceae bacterium
ACCGCTACGAACCCTCCGGTGCGCTGCATGGTCTGATGCGGGTGCGTGGTTTCACACAGGACGATGCCCACGTGTTCTGTACCCAAGAACAGCTGGAGGCCGAATGCCTACGCATCAATGATCTGATCCTGACGACCTATAGCGACTTCGGCTTTGAGGACATTGTCGTCAAACTGTCGACGCGTCCGGAAAAGCGTGTCGGTACGGAAGAAGGCTGGGACCGCGCCGAGGCGATCATGCAAAGCGTGCTCGACAAGATCGAGGCCGAATCCGAAGGCCGCATCAAAACCGAGCTGAACCCGGGCGAGGGGGCGTTTTACGGTCCCAAGTTCGAATATGTTCTGCGCGATGCTATTGGCCGTGACTGGCAGTGCGGCACCACCCAGGTGGATTTTGCGCTGCCGGAGCGTTTCGGTGCCTTCTATATCGACCAGAATTCCGAAAAGCAGGAACCGGTGATGGTTCACCGGGCATTTGTGGATCGATGGAGCGCTTTATCGGTATTCTGATTGAGCACTTTGCCGGTCATTTCCCGCTGTGGATGGCTCCCGTGCAGGCGGTCGTTGCGACAATTACCTCCGAAGCCGATGGCTACGGTCAACAGGTTGCGGACGCACTGGCCGACGCTGGCCTTCACGTGGAAACGGATTTCCGCAACGAGAAGATCAACTACAAGGTGCGTGAGCATTCGCTCGCCAAGGTGCCAGCCATTATCGCGATTGGCGCACGTGAGGCCGAGGAAGGCACGGTCAGCATCCGCCGTTTGGGGTCCAAGCACCAGACGACAATGACTTTGGAAGAGGCGGTTGCCAGCCTGTCGGATGAAGCCGTCCCACCGGATGTACGTCGCAAGCGTGCTGCCCGGGCGGCCAAAACCGCGGCTGCCTAGTCTCCGCGATCGGGCATCAGTCCCGTCTTATTCAAGCAAAACTTCGATCCGGGCGTTTTTTCCGGATCGAACCACAAAGGTGCGCCGGTAGTCGTCATCACCATTGCGCACAACCGCCTCATAGGCACCTTCAGCGAGGATCAGAAACGGTGAAACCAGCCGACTGGTGAAGACCTTGTCGCCGTCCTCGGTAAAGACAGACCAGGCGGTATTGGCAATCGGATCGCCACCGGGGCGCGAGACCAGACGCAGAGAGATGCCGGCACCGCGGTGCTGCAACACCGCCTGCGTGACCTGACCGGCCTTGACCTCAAGATCAGCGCGCACGGTGGCGTTGATCGTGCCGTAGCGGGACAGCACATGATAGGTGCCTTCATTCAGCTGCACGATCTTGTTGGGGGCGACGTTGAAGGCGATCATCTTGCGTTCGCCGTCTTCATTCTGTTCCCGCTCAAAGATGGAAAAGCGCAGATGTTTGGCCTGGATCGCCACGTTGGCGGTTTCGGCATTCAGCTCCAGGCCACCAGCCTGCAGGATGAAACTTTCGGTCGCGTCTTCGCCGCTGATGATCACCCGTTTGCTGGCACCGGCACGCCCAAAGGCGGCGTGGACCAGATAGGTACCGGCGTTCAGTTGAATGGAAGCCGGACCGCCCCGCGCCGTGGCGACAGCCGGAAGCTTGCCGTCGGCGCCGGGTTCGTTGGCAAACACCCGCCACACCATGCCGCGCAGGATCTCCGGACCATCGGTGACCAAACGGGCATCGAGGTTGAGTTCGTAGACCGGCCGTTGACTGTCCAGCGGCGACAGGCCCTGGGCATATTCCACCTGGGCGGCCTGGGCCCATGCCTTTGGTGCCATGGGTGGCGCCAACAGCAGCGATAGCATCGAGAGCAGCGAAAACAGGATGATTGAGGGGCGAAACAACATGATACACATCTCTCTTACTCCTGTGGCATTTTCAAGATGCTTTTGGTCGCGTAAGCAGGGTTGATTGATGACTTGGTGGATTTTCAGATGTCTGACCTGACGCAGTATATGAAAACGCGACGCTCGTCCCTGTCTTTGACCCTGGAAGAGCCGGGGCCGGACGCCGATCAGTTGCGCACGATTCTCGAAATTGCAACCCGCGTGCCCGACCACGGCAAACTGGCTCCTTGGCGGTTTGAGCTGTGGCCAATGAACGTGCGCCAAAAGGTTCATGACCAGTTGCAGGAGCGGCTATACGCGGCCACGGATATCGACGATGTGGAGAAGAAGGCGCAGGGCACGGCCAAACTGCTCCACGCGCCCTGTGTACTGGTGGCCATCTCCACAGCGGCGGAGCATCCCAAGATCCCGATTTGGGAACAGCATCTTTCCACCGGTGCGGCCTGCATGAACACACTGATTGCCGCCAATTCCCTGGGGTTTGAAGCCCAGTGGCTGACGGCCTGGTACATCTACCGGAACGACTGCCGCGATATTTTGGGCCTGGCGCCAGGCGAGCAGATTGCCGGGATCATTCACATCGGTACCAACAAGGCGCCGAAGACGGATCGGCCGAGGCCCGACATCGATTCCCTTTATTCCATTCGTGAAAGCTGACCACCATGTTCTACAAAGCCGACGAGCACCATGGCTTGCCTTATAATCCGCTCAAAGCCATCGTGGCGCCGCGTCCTATTGGCTGGATTTCGACACTCGATTCTCAAGGTGTGCCCAATCTGGCACCGTATTCCTTTTTCAACGCCGTTTGTGATACGCCGCCCATCTTGATGTTTTCATCCGGTGGCATGAAAGACAGCGCCGCCAATGTCGAAGCAACCGGTGAGTTCACGTTCAACTATGTCAGTCGGTCTTTGAAGGATCCGATGAACATCTCCTCTGCGCCCCACGCGCCGGGCGTCAATGAATTCGACGAAGCGGGGCTGGAAATGGCCCCAGGCAAAACGGTGGCCTGTCCTCATGTAGCTGGTGCTGCTGCTGCGTTGGAGTGCAAGCTGCTCGAGATCGTCAACCCAACCACCCTCGATGGCAGCAAAGCGCCTTACTTCATGGTTCTGGGGCAGGTGACCGGGGTGCATATCGATGATTCGATGATCACCGAAGAAGGGCGCTTCGACACGATGAAAGCCGATCCGATCCTGCGTGCCGGCTATCACGATTATGTGTGCCTGGACGAGCTTTTCGAGTTGGTGCGCCCGGATAGCGCCTGATTACACGCGAAATTGAATTTCTACCTGCGACATTATTTCCCGATTTCGTCGCCTGTCTTGTTTGCGTCGTAATTTGTACCTAACTCTAGGTATCGATATTTGACGAACGCCTGTTCTGCCCCCCCATCACAGATGGTCTTGCATGCAGAAAATTCTCCAATCTCGAATATTAGGAACGCAATTATGCGTTCTTCATGCAAACTAGAAGTGAAAATACTATCATGACACCTGGTACCGTAAAATTTTACAACGAAACCAAGGGATTCGGCTTCATTCAGCCAGAAGAAGGCGGCAAAGACGTATTCGTCCACGCCACCGCTCTTGAACGTAACGGTATGAACGGCCTTTCCGAAGGCCAAAAAGTGAATTTCGAAACCGACATTGATCCGCGTTCGGGCAAGCCGGCCGTGAGCAAGATCGAAGCCGCTTAATTCACCCTCGAAGCCTTTCGGCTTCTGCTCTACTATCGAAACCGCCGTTTCCCCGGGACGGCGGTTTTTTGTTGCTCTCCGTGATCCAAGTCTGCGCCGATGTCCAAGGTCAAATCTCCGCCCAGTCTGATCACGCTGATTTTGCTGACGGCATTTTCCACCCTGACACTGAATATGTTCCTGCCGTCATTGGCCAACATCGCCTTGGACCTCGACACCGACTATGGCCTGGTCAGCCTGGCGGTGGCGCTTTATCTCGCGGTGACGGCGATGATGCAGTTGATTGTCGGTCCGCTGTCCGACCGGTGGGGCCGAAGGCCCGTCCTGTTGGGGGCGATTATCCTGTTCGCCATTGCGTCGGTGATGTGCGCGTTGGCCCAGGATGTCTGGACCTTCCTGTTTTTCCGGATGCTGCAGGGCGGCATGATTGCCGGATATGCCCTGTCGCTGGCGATTGTCCGGTACACCCACGATGAAAGCCAGTCAGCCGGCCTGATCGGCTATATCAGCATGGCCATGGCCATCGCTCCGATGCTGGGGCCGATGCTTGGGGGCGTGCTCGACACTGCCTTTGGCTGGCGCGCCAATT
>JABSRX010000250.1 GCA_013214695.1 Rhizobiaceae bacterium
CACTGAAATGTCACAAACGCATACGCCACAACACATCGCTTCTTCACACGCCCCCTCGAATTGAGAAGAGTGGAGTCCGCGCCATGCTGGACATACACCGACAAAGCAGCAAAACAAATTTGAGGCTATGTTGAATTTGAGTTTTGTTTGCGAATTCTAATTAATTAGCAAGTGGAGCGCTAGGACCTGATCCCCGCTAGGATCTGATCCGGGCGCGGATCAGGTTTGCGAGACGAGTGTGGGTCGACTCGTTCTTTCCATGCGTCTCCACGAGCTGTTCTAAAAGCTTAGACAAGCGGGGGCGAAGATACATTGGCTTTGTCAACATGTCTGCTATGTTGATCTCGGTCGCTATCTTCTTTAGCACGATATCGCATTCGTGCAAGAAGCTGTAGCTTAAGCCAATGTGTTTCTTCATGTGCGCCATGCCCTTACTAAATCCGTGATGCACGCTTGTTACCACCGCCGAGTTGTCGCAATGCGCAATGATCTGGATCGGAGATTCCCGCGTTGACTCCTCGAGAAGAGCAGCCAACGTGAGACCCTCGCGATAGGCCATTGCCAAAGCGATGCTCTCGCTCTCGCCGGAACTTGTGGCGGTGACGGTTTGGCGCTTACTCCCCCACGACAAGGGCAACATGGTCTTCTCACCTGTCGCGGGGTCTTCGCCTTCTAAGACGCACATATAGCCGGATACAGAATATGGGAACCCCCAGCTTGCATCGCTATATACGTGGAGCTTTAGCAAGTCCCAATTGCACCTGCTGGTGAATTGGGCCGTCATCTCATACTCCGCCGTTTGCTTAACGTAGCCTAAGAGCCAGCGGAGTTGCGCCTCCGTCTTTGGCCCCCACTTATTATAACTACGTGCTAAATGGCTGACACCGAATGAGATGTCCGGTCTAGAACATCGTGCCAGATAAAGAAGCGCACCCAGCGGGGAACGAACCCTTGTGCCCCCATCTCCGACTCCCGACTCATCAGGATCGTCGAAAGCCATGGAGGGACCCATGCATGGCGAAATGCGCGGGGTCAAGGTCGTTTTGTTTCGTGCTTCGAAATCTGAAACGATTTTCCTTGCGTAGTCCTTTTGGTTGAGGTACAACTTACCGCAGATCGAATTACCGTGTTCTTCTGCGGTGGCTCTAATCTTAAGACCGAGGAACCGTTTGGCTTGCTCTGGTTCCGAACTTTCGAAAGCCTTTCGAATGTCGGCCCAAACGCGTTTCTCGTCTTTCTTACTACAACTTAGCAGAAGGTCATCTACATACGTTGCCAGGAGCACGCGCCTGGTTGTTGATTTTCCCGAGCCGAGTTGCTTCCAGAAAACGCCGGCGTCAGCCTCGCACTGCCGCCAACCATCTTTCCGGAGCGCCTCTTGGAAACTCGATATAAAATCAAACCCCGAACGCGGTACCCCATAGAGCGCTCGACGCAACTTCACGATCGGATCCTTCATCTTCGTGAATTTGTGTTGGATCCGCTCGGGCAACGCTGAGATACTATCCTTGGGCAGGCGAATATAGTAATCGCCCTTGATCGGTACTTGGATGTAGGCGTTGGTCAAGTCTACAGTCGTGGGGCTTCTGAAATGGCGGGCCCACGAATGCATCATCACCAGACGCGCTGCACCCAACCCCGATACCGGTGCCCAATAGTCTCCTACGTTTTTACTTTTGCGTGGGCGAAGACTCCCATCGGCGTGCTTGTGCCAGAGTAAATGGCCCGTCGCAATGAATCGCCCCTTGGCAACCCATTCCGACATGTCATTCTCGAAGTTCTTCTCCGAGATCAACATTTTGGAATCCATTAACTCCGTGCCCACAGGCATGTCGTTCGCCTCGATGGGTTCTTCGTCCCATACGTTGTAGGAAAGGAGTTTGCCAAACTCCTTCGCGGCCGCTTTACGACCGCGGTCTGTCTTCAGGTAGGTGGAGGAGTCCATCAGCTGCGTCACCGCGGCGTACTCAGTCTGACCCAAGGTTTCCCCATGGTCTCTGAGAATGCTTTGGTTGATAGCTGGTAGGGCTTCAGCACCCCCTGGCGACAAAAGAGCCCCGAACGCAAGCAGCTTAATGCTGTTTGCGATTACGGTGTTCTTCTTCCTACGACAACTGAAGCCATAGAACTTGGTCTGGCTTCTGACGCGGCCTTTTGGCTCTATGTCTTCGTTGTCTTCGCTACTACTACTGCTAAGACCTACGCTACTTGTAGTGAATTCGCTTAAGGCATCCACGTCGACGATAGCCGGGATCGCCCCCTCGCCCTCTGTATCGTCAGAGGCGGGATCATCCGGGGAATCGGAGACGACGGGAACCATATGCGGTTCTGGTGGTGGTGAAGATGGATTAGCAACATCGTCGGGGTTGTCGAGGCGGACCTCATCTTGGAAAGCGCGCTGAAGCTCTTGAGTTTCAGCGGCCACCCGACTGATGCCGAAATAATCCATATTCTCCTGATCTATTTCCGCGGCGAGGTCACGATCGGTTGAATCGATCTTGTCCTCGGCTTCGCGTTCTTGCTTAGAGCTAGGTAATTCGAAAACGGGGCTGTTTTCGGGCAGATCCTCACCCTGGTAGGGAAAAGTGATCTTGCTTTGCGCCACGGTAGTAACAACTATCGGAGGAGTTACTTCGTGGTTGCTTCCCGGAACTTGAGCGCGAAAAAGCGGCAATACGCGATGTCCATAACGCTCGGGCCATGGACATACGTAAATGCAATCGACGCCTACGGGATTGAACTTCGAACCCCGGCGTTGAGCTTCGGGCTCATGATACACGCAGTGCGAGCCGAAGATCAGCGCGGGGTGCTTACTAGTGGTTTGCACCACACCATACAACTTAGAAGGAGCAACAGGATCCGCATGACCTGGGATGGCGCGGGGATGGTCGTTAACCAGCTGGTTAGCAGCCAAACACGCTTCACCCCAGAACTCATCCGGATCCAAGCCCGAATGCACAAGCAATGTGCGGGCGGTCCTAAGCAACTCCTGATTGCGACGTTCGCATAAGGAGTTTTGGGTGGGGCGGTAAACCCCGGTGAAAGTTCGTTCAATTTGTAGCGAGGTCAGAAACGAATCCACCTCCGCAAGCCATTCACGACCATCGTCAGCATGAACACGTGTGACTTTGTGTCCATGCTTCGTGATGTCCGTGAATAATTTGCGAAGCGCGGTTTCGACCTCCTCCGCCCCCTTGCTCTTTAAAAGTCGAACATAGGAGTAGCGCGTCGCGCGATGCAGGAGCACGAGAAGCCAGCGCTCCTCGTCCTGCGTAGCCGCCATGGGTCCAACAAGATCGACGCTCCAGTCGCCCGTGTTGGGATCATTTTGGTCTTGGTTGCGACGCGCGGGTTTTGAACGAATCTTCGCACGAAGGCATGCGGGACATGTCTTATCGAAAGGCATGTGTCCGCTGCGAACGTGCTCTAGATCTACTTCGCTCATGCGTTGGGGGCAATAATCGATAAGCCCCGCAGCATGTGCGGTTGTCTCCTGGGACGCTTTGCTTGGCTTGGGTGCGGCATACCAGTAGACGGTGACGGTTCTCAAGGTCTCGCCCTTAGGAAACGTCCACGTGTGCTGGGATGCTTTGTCTAGGCTAACAGCGTGATGAAAGACCCCTACGAGCTGCTCGTCGTGAGCTTCGTACACGAAGGTGGTCTGCATCAGCGTGTGTAGCATGCCGTTCCTAACCGCCTTAGGGGCGCTACGTGGATCTAGCCTATGGAACCCTACAACGTTCTCTGTGACAACGACACCACAAAGCACAGCGAACCAGAAAAGAGAAAAGAACAGCACAAACACGGGCGAACAACGAGTAGCCCATGGTGTGCGGTGCCGCCATGCGGCTTCGAAAAACTTTGGGGCGTTTTTCTTGGTGATGGTATGCGAGAACGAGCGGCCGAAATCGCCATCCACTCGCAGATGGTTCGGAATCTCGTTGGCCGGCGGTGGTGGGTATGGGAAATCATCGAAAGACCCACCATCCGACTCGTCGTTCTCGCATTGTCCGTTGTTCCCGAACACCTCGTTGTAGA
>JABSRX010000251.1 GCA_013214695.1 Rhizobiaceae bacterium
AAAACGAGTCGGCCAAGCGGAAGTACGGGGTGTTTCCAAGGCAGTTGACATCTACACGACAGAATGAGCATTGCAATCCGCGCCGGAGCAGACATGCTGGGCAGACTTGGGGCCGGGTGCGTGAGTGGCGCGTAGCTGATTGCCGGACGGGAATTACGAGGGAGGGCTGTCATGACCAGAACGTTGAGAATTGTCACGGGGATCATGCTGTTTGTGTTTGTCGCGACCCATTTGCTGAATATGGCTTTTGGGTTGATATCGCTCGAGGCTGTGGAATCTGCGCGCTTCTATTTTTCCCTGCCCTGGACCAACCCCGTTGGCTTTCTGCTGCTTGCCGGTTCTATGCTGGTGCATGGCGCCTTGGGTATGGTGGCCATCTATTGGCGCAATACCCTGCAGATGTCTCGTTATGACCTGCTTCAAACCATTTCTGCATTGCTGATCGTTCCGCTTTTGGCGTCCCATGTTTTGGGCGTGACGCTGGCGGCTAACATGTTCTCCATGGTGCCAAGCTATGAGTCGGTGTTGACCTTCTTTTGGGTGCAAGCGCCGCATGAAGGTTTGCGTCAGGCGTTGGTTGTCGCCGTGACATGGATTCACGGATGTGCGGGATTGTTTACCTGGATGCGGCTCAAGCCTTGGTGGAACAGGGCTGCGATTGTTGCTTATCCGTTGGCGGTGCTTATTCCCGTTTCAGCCTTGCTCGGCTTTGTAGAGGCCGGCAACGAGGTGATTGCCATGAGTGCTGCGGGGGCTGCTGCAAACGTTCAGTCCGCGCCACCGTCTGCGGAAGTGATGGCAAAGTTCCAGTTGTACAATACCATCTTGTGGTCGGTCATCGGTGGATACTTGGCCCTGGTGGCGATCACCTTGTTGGCACGCATGGTTCGGTTGAGGTCGTCCCGACCAGGCATTGTAACGCTGAGCTATCTGACCGGTGATACGATCCGTACCGAAGGTGGCATTTCGCTGCTTGAAGCTGCTGAGGCCAATGACTTGCCCCATGCCAATATCTGCAAGGGCCGGGGACGTTGTGCGACCTGCCGGGTTCGGATCCTTTCATCAAGTGAAGAGCTGCCTGCACCGTCCGAACTGGAGGCGAAAACCCTTGAACGGTTTGAGTGTCCCGAAAATGTGCGCCTGGCTTGCCAATTGGTCCCGCTGTCCGGAACGATTGAACTGGAACGTGTTCTGCCGCCCGATGTCGGGCTTGATGCGGTGCGGCCACCCTCCAGCACGCGGACCAACCCATCCGACAGCGATTCAGATCTTCCAGCGGAGGCGGCAGCGACATGACCTATTTCAGATCCTTCCTGTCGATCATCGCCCTGACATTCGTGCTGATTGGATTAATCCCGTCCTCCGGCACGGCGCAGACGCTGCTGCCACAGGCAACGTCGGAGGCGAACCCAGTCACCGATGAGCCCCCTTCACCGAATGACGTCAAAGAACTCATTCGCTTGCTCGAAGACCAGCGCATCAAAAACTGGCTTGAAAAAGGGGCGCAGGATCTGAGTGTGGACTCGGAATCCGGGTCAGAAATATTTGGCGAGGGGCTAAAGTCGCAGTTTTCGGCAGCTTTGGACCGGACCCGCGAGCGGGCGCGTCTGCTGCAGGGTGCTTGGCGGCATCTGCCCGACGCACCGGAGCTGCTTGCTGCTGAATGGCGCGAGTCGATCGCGCCAGGCGGCACAGTACGCAGCTTGACCTATGTACTGATATTCCTGTTCATCGGTGGCGGCCTTGAATGGCTCTATCGACAATATACAAATAGTCGTTTGCTCCGTCTTCAACTGACCCACCCGGTCTCTTTGTCGGGCCGGGTTCGTGCGGCTTTGTCCAGAGCCTTATTGATATTTGGCGGCCTTGCGGTTTTCACCCTGGGCAGCATTGGTGGTTTCCTCAGCTTTGACTGGGACCCTTTTGTAGAAGAATTGGTGCTTATTCTTCTGCTGTTGGTGCTGGCACTACGTGCGATAGCCACCCTGTCGATGTTTTTCCTGGCGCCCCGGGTGCGGGAATTGCGATTGGCACCATTTGAAAGCGTGCTGGCCAAACAGCTTCATTTTACGGTGATCATTGCCTTGAGCATCATGGCGATCGCCTTGGCGGTTTCAGACGTGTTTGCGGAACTGACAGAGGAGGGGGCAGGCCTTGCTGAAGTTCAGGCGGCCGCATTTTCAGTCTCCATTTTTGCTGGGCTGATTTGCTTGGTGACTGCACTGGTTGCCATTTGGCTGGTGGCCGGTTTGGTGACGGTCGATCCAGATGAGACCAACAAAGAATCAGCGGCTGCCGTTAATCAGCGTGTTTTCAAATGGCGGCTGTATCTGATCGTGTTGACGGTTGCCACTTTCGTCTTATGGTTGTTTGCTGCCACCGATCTGATGTGGACGGTGTTGATCCTCGGCTTGCTGCCAGCGGCGCTGGGTTTGATTCAGGGCTGGGTGAATTACTTCTTTGATGAATCCGAAAGCTATCTGCTGGGGCAGAACCGAGAAATGGACGAGGTCTCCGAAGAGGTGGAGGAGATCCGGGAAGGCGAGGCCGCACCAGCGGAACTGGTTGAAGAGGTTGCCGAACCCAGCGATGTCGATGAGCGCCGACCTTATGATACGGTCCGTTTGGTGACCGTACGCTTTTTGCGGATCCTGCTGGTTATCTCCAGCGTCTTGATTGTACTTGCTGCCTGGGGAACAGATGTCTTCTCACTGGCCGACTCGCCAACCTTCTACGGCAAGGTGACGTCGGTGATCGTCGAGTTAATTGTGGCCGTGTTGATTGCGGACTTGATTTGGACCTGGGCAAAGGCCGCGATCGACCGTCGACTGGCTGACTATAAGCCCCCCGAAGGCCCGCAGGCGCCTGGTCCGGAAGCCCGTATGGCGACGTTGCTGCCGCTGCTGCGTGTCATCCTGCTGATCACCCTGGTGGTGATGGTCGGGCTGAGCATACTTTCATCCGCCGGGGTCAATATTGCTCCCTTGATTGCTGGTGCCGGCGTGCTGGGTGTGGCGATCGGGTTCGGGGCTCAGTCCTTGGTCAAGGATATCGTTTCCGGCATCTTCTTCCTGGTCGATGATGCCTTCCGGATTGGCGAATATATCGAAATCGGTAATCTGCGCGGTGTGGTTGAAGGCATGTCGATCCGTTCGCTGCGTTTGCGCCACCACCTTGGCGCTGTGCACACCATTCCGTTTGGCGAGCTGACCTCGTTGACGAACTACAGTCGCGACTGGGTGATCCTGCGTATGGAATTCCGGGTGCCGTTTGAGACTGACATCAAATTGGTGAAAAAGCTGATCAAGCGTATTGGTGCCGAAATGCTCGAAGATCCGATGTACAAGGACGGCTTCATCCAGCCGCTCAAGTCTCAGGGTGTTCGCCGTATGGAAGAGTTCAACATGGTGGTTGGTGTGAAGTTCATGGCCAAGCCAGGAGAGCAATGGGTTATCCGGCGCGACGCCTATCAGAAGATCGTCAACGCGTTTGAAGCCAACGGCATCCGCCTGGCAGAGCGCAACGTCAAGGTGCAGGTTGTCAGCGATAGGCCCCTGACCGACGAAGAACAGGAAGCGGTTGTCGGGGCTGCGCAAGAAGCCATTGAGCAAAAAGAGGCGTCCGGCCCACCGCCCGATGAACCATAGTTTGAGTGCAGATTAGCTGCCGCTCAGCAATGCGTCGACCGACCTAACTATCGGTCTGACCGAAACGCGCTAGGGGTGTGGTATCAGCCGATCTTGGCAAACTGGGAGGTTTTGCAATTGTGGGCTAGGTGTCACTTTCCTGGACAAAACGCTCGAGCACATTTCGTGTCACCTGTTCGACCTGGCCGTCTCCTCGGGT
>JABSRX010000252.1 GCA_013214695.1 Rhizobiaceae bacterium
ACTTTAGGGGAACACCGCGCTGACGCTGCTGCCCATCCCAAGATACTCGCGTCGTTTAGGAAACTTCGGTCTTTTGGTGCTCTAACGCCTGCACACCGTAAAAATCGTGCTTTTCAGCAAGCCTTAAGAACGCATTTGAACCAACAACAGAGAAGACAATCATCAGGCCGAATGCCGCCCAGATATTGAAGTAGAAACCTATCAAATAGCCGATGATTGACGAAACAAGTATTACGATACGGACGTGGCGACCGAGTCGTTTCGTGGCCAGGTCGATTTGCTCATTTATACCGACAATCAAGTCTCTCTGTTCCTCAACATTCATGAACAACCATCTCGGGCCTTACAGAACGTATCAACAGATACCCAGTGTAGGGACACAGAAACGGCCGTCCAATTCAATTTTAGTACAGACAGAAACCTGTAATTCGAAGGTTTGAGCGCGTATCAAACCGCACTCAAACCTCAGAGAATGAAATCATCCTCGTGCAGATCGTCTTGCGTCAGGCCGACAAAGAAGATCGAGCCCTGATCGCCAAGATCCAGCACAATGCCGAACTCGCCGTCCATGATGTTGGCCTTCAGATCGTCGAAATCATCGAACGGATTGTCGCGCAGCCAGACCCGGTCAGTGCGGCCTTCGCCAGCCTCGAAATCTTCAATGATGTCGTCACCTGACTGGCCGGAGATGACGAACACATCGTCGCCTTCGCCGCCGTTCAGCGCATCATCGCCACTGCCGCCGAGCAGGTAGTCGTTGCCATCGCGACCTAACAGGAGATCGTCGCCCGCGTCACCGGTGATCCGGTTGGCGGCTGCGTTACCGGAAATGGTGTCGCTGTAGTCTGAACCATAGACATATTCGATGCCGGAGAAGGTGTCGCCCTCAGCTTCGCCACCCGAGGCAACCAGGTTGCCGCCCGTGTGGAGTTCCAGGTCAACTTCGATACCGGCCTCAGACCAGCGGTAGTCGGCCGCGTCACGGTCGCCTACGCCACCATCGAGATGGTCAGCACCCTCGCCGCCGCGCAGGACATCATTGTCGCCACCGCCGATCAGCACGTCATCGCCTTCACGACCGACCAAGCGGTTGACGCCTTCGTCACCAATCAGCACATCGTCAAAGTTCGAGCCGTAGAGATATTCGATGTCGCGATAAGTGTCGCCCTCGGCCTCGCCGCTAAAACCCCGACCGAGGCTCAGATCAGCGACCACGCCGCTTGTCGCATCGACATAGTCGGCAGCATCACGGTCACCAGCACCACCATTCAACCGGTCAGCCCCGCGGCCGCCGTTCAGCACGTCTTCGCCATCGCCGCCGAGCAGCACGTCGTTGCCACGGTCACCGAACAGTTCATCATCGCCGTCACCGCCGACCAGACGGTCATCACCGCGACCGCCATCCAGCAGGTCGTCGCCATCACCGCCATTCAGACGGTCCGCGCCGCGACCGCCAAACAGGCCGTCATCGCCGTCGCCGCCATTGAGTCGGTCATTGCCGCGGCCGCCATCGAGGAAATCGCTGCCTTCACCGCCGCGCAAAATGTCATCGCCACGGCCGCCCAGCAATTCGTCATTGCCATCACCGCCGATCAAACGGTCGGCACCGCGGCCGCCCTGCAGAAAATCTTCGCCCTCGCCGCCACGCAAAATATCGTCGCCACGGCCGCCGAAGAGTTCGTCGTCGCCGAGACCACCGTTCAACCGATCCGCGCCACGGCCACCGCGCAATTCATCGTCGCCGATGCCACCGCTCAATCGATCCTCACCGCGGCCGCCGCGCAATTCATCGGCGCCTTCGCCACCAACCAGACGGTCGTCACCGCGACCGCCTTTCAGGAAGTCATCGCCATCACCGCCAATCAGGCGGTCATCACCACGACCGCCGAACAGGGCGTCATTGCCCTCGCCACCGATGAGGCGATCATCGCCACGACCACCACGCAGCTCATCATCACCCTCGCCGCCAATCAGACGGTCATTGCCGCGGCCCCCGAACAGGAAGTCGTCGCCAGCCGTGCCGACAAGCCGATCATCTTCCCAACTGCCGCGCAGGGTCACACCTGGCACAAAAGTCGGTGGCTCCGGCACGATCGGTTCGATCGGCTCCACAAATTCCGGGGTTTGCGGCAACACGTCCTCGAGCACGAATGTGTCGTGCAGCTCGAATTCGGTGCCAATGATTTCGTCGCCGATGATCGGCGTATTTTCGTTGATAGTCATGTTTTGCGCCCTAACCCAAAATTGGATTGAGGCCATGATTGCCAGCAAAAAACTTCATTGCGATTGAGATGATCAATCGAGTTTGTCTTCAATTTTGCCGCGATGTTTGCGATAAATTTCGATCAAATTGTCGGTTCTTTTCCGCGCGATTCATAAAGAGCAAGCGGCGTTTTCCGGGCTGAATATAGCCGACCTTGGCGCCTGGAATGACCCCAGAGGCGCACTTGCGGTTCCCCTACGTTAGCGGATCATTTACCGCGTTGGGCACAATCAGCGCACCAGTTCACGCATCGCGTCGCCGATGCCGGACAGGGTCAGCGGGTACATGCGGTCGCCCATGATCTCCTTGATCATCGCGGTCGACTGGGTGTAGCGCCAGCCCTTTTCAGGGACCGGGTTGAGCCAGACGGTGGAGGGCCATTGATCGGTGGCCCGCCGCAGCCAGGTCTCACCGCTTTCCGGGTTCCAGTGCTCAACGGCGCCGCCCGGATAGACCACTTCATAGGGGCTCATCGCCGCGTCACCGACGAAGATGCATTTGTAGCTCGGCCCATAGGTGCGCAGCACGTCCCAGGTGTCGGTCTGCTCGCCATAGCGGCGGCGGTTTTCCTTCCACACGCCTTCATAAAGGCAGTTGTGAAAGTAGAAATATTCCATGTGTTTGAACTCGCCGCGCGCCGCCGAGAACAGCTCCTCGACCACCTTGATGTGCCCGTCCATCGATCCGCCGACATCCAGGAACAGCAGCAGCTTGACCGCATTGCGCCGTTCGGGGCGGGTTTTGACATCGAGATAGCCGTTTTCTGCCGTGGCGCGGATCGTGCCGTTGAGATCAAACTCTTCCGCCTCCCCCTCGCGGGCCCAGCGCCGCAGGCGTTTCAGCGCCACCTTGATGTTGCGGGTGCCGAGCTCGACATTGTCGTCGAAATTCTTGAACTCGCGCTTGTCCCAAACCTTCACGGCACGGCGGTGGCGGCTTTCCTTCTGGCCGATGCGCACCCCTTCGGGATTGTAGCCATAAGCGCCGAAGGGCGATGTGCCGGCAGTGCCGATCCATTTCGAGCCGCCCTGGTGGCGCTTCTGCTGTTCCTCGAGGCGCTTTTTCAGCGTCTCCATCAGCTTTTCCCAGCCGCCCATCGCTTCAATCTGGGCTTTGTCCTCTTCGCTGAGATGTTTTTCCGCCAGCTTGCGCAGCCATTCTTCCGGAATGTCCTGCTGGGCGACCTCATCGGTGCCGACGCCGGCGACCGATTCCAATCCCTTGAACACTTCGGCAAACACCCGGTCGAACTTGTCGATATTGCGCTCATCCTTGACCAACGCCGCCCGGGCCAGGAAGTAGAACTCCTCGACATCCCAGATCGCGACCTGCTTTTCCATCGCTTCCAACAGCGTCAGATACTCGCGCAGCGAGACCGGAACGGCGGCCTGTTTGAGGCCAAAGAACAGATTGGTGAACATGCGGCGACCCTAGTGGATGCGCGGCGGCGAGGGAAGCCAATTTACGGCAGGTTGGCAAAATGAATTTCCACTCAAATTCCGGCTCTTATCCTTGCAGTGTTTACCCGGCTTGGCCACCAACCACCAACAGCGATTATTTGTGCCGAGGGCTCTATTCATCACTCTGCACAAATAGAGCCATTTGCGGCCAAAAAGTAACACCAAGTAAAAAGTATAAAACCGCAGTTTAACGCCCAACATCGGCTCGATATTTTTTCTGGCAATTACATAGACTCACATTTGCCCCTCGGCATTCGAAGCAGGCGCCCC
>JABSRX010000253.1 GCA_013214695.1 Rhizobiaceae bacterium
ACCATCACCACGGTGACGCCGAGTGTTGTGACGAGCGACAACACGCGTCCCTTGGCGTCAGGGTCGAGGTGATTGGTGGGTTCATCGAGGAACAGCAGTTTCGGCTTCTGGACAAGGGCGCGGGCGATGTGGGCACGCTGCCGCTCCCCACCGGATACCTGACCCATGGGCTTGTCGGAAAGACGGTTCAGGCCAGTCAGCGACAGGGTTTCCTCAAGAGCCTTTTGGTGTTCACTCGCTGAATGATCCGCCCAGATCGGCAATTGCCCAAGGGCCACGTAGTCACGCAGCGACAAGCGCGCATCTGGGGCCGATTGCTGGCTGACGAAGCCGATCCAGCGGGCACGCTCCGCAGCGTCCAAGCGGGTCAGATCCTGCCCATCAATCAAAATATGCCCTGAAGTCGGCGCCTGCAGGCCGGCCATCAGGTTCAACAGAGTTGTTTTGCCGGCACCGTTTGGACCGGCAATGGCAACGATTGCACCGTGGTCGACGTCAAAGGAAACATCATCAAGCAGGACCTGCCCGGAGCGCGCGTGTTGGCTGACCTTGCAGATTTCGAGGAAGGGACGGTTCGTATTCATTCCCGCACCTCACTCTTGAGAGCTGGCATGCGCGCCAGCGTCTTGTCGTAAAGCGCGGCCGGCCGATCGGTGGCCGACGTCCAGCCATCGGCACTGGATCGGTATTGGTGGGAAAACGCCACGATCGCCGCAATGTCCTCGGCGCTGTCAATCTCGCCGAACAGGTAGCTGGCCTTTCCCGGCGCCTGCAGGCCAATGGTTGGCTTGCGGTCGCAGCCGGCCATGCAATCAACCGCCCGAATGACAAAACCGGACGGCAAGTCTTCCCGCAACGAAGCCCGCAGTTCCGCAGCCGCTTCGACGCCGCGGCACTTGGTGCAGAGCAGCAAAATGTGGTCGGTGGTTTCAGTACAATCGGCCATATCGATCTCCCCCCGGAACGGGGCAGAAATCGAAGATGCGCAATGTCTCGTTACACGTGTCGTGTGCCATTAAGCCTCCTCCCGGGGCGCCCCGCCCTGGATCAGTGGAATTCTTTAATGGCAGGTCTCCTGACTTGCGGGTCGATGCCTGGCTGGCCTTCCCAACCCAGTCGGGTCAGTGGATTATCCAGCTTTGCTCGCCGCTTACAGTTGCGGGGGCAGTCACGGATTTGGCGCCTGTTGGCTACACCGCACCGTGTTCCCTTTTAATCCCGATATCGCTATGCGCGGGAACCATTGGCACCACGATTGAAGCAATGTTGGAAGCCTGTCAATCGCAAATGCGACGCCGTCGGGTCGATTGTAAAGCTTTGTAAAGTTCGTGGATCAATCAAGAATCCAACCACAACAGGCTTGGAAGGGTACTCAATTACCAGTAAGGCTTCCGCCGATTTTCTCGTCGCGCTGAGGTCTGGTTGAGTGTTGTACCGTGGATCAAAACAACTCGTTGTAGCTGTACTTGCTGTTTTACTATCGCTGCCGGTTATTGCGAATATCTCCCATGCTCAGACAGTGGAAGCCACCACGACCACTGAGCTGCCAGCCCAGTTGACCCGCGAAGCGGTCGATCAGTTTCTCGGTCAGTTGTCGGACAAGGAAGTCCGCCAGGCCTTGCGCAAGCAGTTGGTAGCCGTTGCCGACAAACAGGCTGCGGAGGCCTCCGAAGTGCCAACAACTGTGGAGTTCTTTGGCAATGCCTTAGCTGCGGTTGGCAACAGTATTTATCAGGCGACAATTCGCATTCCCAATATTGGCTCCGGACTGGCGAGAGCCTGGAACGTCTTTCTCGATGGCCGGGGATTCAGCGGTTTCCTGCTGTTTCTGGTCAAAGCAGGCGTGTTGTTCGGTGCCGGTTACCTTGTCATGCGTGGATTCGATATCCTGACGCGCGGGTTCCGGCGCACCATTCATGAATCACACCCCACTTCCCTAGTGGGGACCACCAAGGTCCTGTTCCTGCGTCTGGGGCTTGATCTGGCTCGGATCGCCGCGTTCACCATCACGGTCTTCCTGTTGCTCGGATTTGTCAGCCTTTCCGAGGCTGATCAGACATTGGTGTGGCGCTTTGCGCGGTGGATCGTGATCCCCGTAATGGTGTTTGCCGCTCTCGGCAGTTTCCTGCTGGCGCCACGTCGGCCGGAATTGCGCCTGTTGGAGATGGACACCAGCGAAGTGGTTCAGTTGTACTGGTTTACCGCGGGCCTGGCTCTGATGATGGGTCTCAACCCGTTCATGATCCCCACCCTACAACAATTTGGCATCGGCCTGGGCGAACTGAGGATCGGGTTCTGGTTCAACCTGGCGCTGTACGTTTATCTGATGGTGGCGATTTTCCGCTCCAGAAAGGGCATCGCCCAGGCGCTGACAGGCAGCGATGACCTGATCGGCTCGACGGGCGAGATTGTCGCGATCGCCTGGCCATTCATCGCCATGGCTCTCTGTGGCCTGGTGTGGCTGGTTGTCGAGGCGATTGTCGGTCTCGGCAGGTTCGATCTCATTTCCGGGGGACAGGATCTGATGACCCTGGTCATCGTCGCCTTCTTCCCATCGTTCGACACCGCGCTGCGCGGGCTGGTCAAACATCTGAGCCCGCCGATGATCGGTGACGGGCCGATTGCCGAACATGCGCATCTCGCTACAAAGCGCGCCTATCTGCGCATGGGGCGCCTTCTGCTGGCCATGTTCATCATCTTCCTGCTGACCTCGATCTGGGACATCGATCTGTTCAACGAAGATTCCGACAATGTCGGTCTGCAATTGATCTCCCACATCCTGGGCTCAATCGTCTACTTCATCATCGGCTATCTGTTGTGGGAAGCCGTCGGGTTGTGGGCAAACCGGCGTCTGGCAAAGGAACACACCGAAGCCGGCATGGACATGTCGTCCGATGAACCAGGCGGCGGCGAAGGCGGCGGTGCCGGCCTGTCACGTCTTGCAACCGTCTTGCCCGTGCTCAAACTGGCGCTGCAGACGATCATCATTGTGCTGACCATTCTCGTTGGCCTCTCAGAACTTGGCGTCAACACGACCCCACTTCTGGCTGGTGCGGGTGTGGTTGGCCTGGCCATCGGTTTCGGCGCGCAGACGCTGGTCAAGGACGTTGTGTCGGGCGTGTTCTTTCTGGTCGACGATGCGTTCCGGGTGGGCGAATATCTGGTCATCGGCACCACCGTGGGGACGGTGGAAAAAATCTCCTTCCGCTCGCTTCAATTGCGCCACCACGAGGGGCCCATTCACACCATTCCCTATGGCGACATTCAGCAGGTCACCAACAATTCCCGCGATTGGGTGATCATGAAGCTGAAATTCACCTTCCCGTTTGAAACCGACTCCCACCAGATCAAGAAGATCTTCAAAAAGATCGGTGCGGAAATGCTGGAAGCGGACTATGCCAATGACCTGATCCAGACATTCAAAAGTCAGGGCGTCTATGACGTCGACGATGTCGGTGTGGTCATTCGCGGCAAGTTCATGGCCAAGCCGGGAACACAATGGGTGATCCGCAAGGACATCTATACTCGGGTTCAAAAAGCGCTGGATGCGGCCGGCATTCAGTTCGCGCGGCGCGAGGTGCGGGTTCAGATCCCGGGTCTACGCCCTGGCGAGGATCTGACTGAAGAACAGGCCAAAGCCATCGGCGCCGCCGCCACCGATGCCGCTAACGCAGCAACCGAGGGTTCCAAGACTTAGTCATTATGCAACATGGGTGGGAATTTCACCCAGCCAAGGGACATACGCGTTGGCGGCTATCCAATGACTTCGACCGTTTGCATCATGCCCAAATCCTCATGCCTCAATATGTGGCAATGAATGACAAACTTTCCGGTGAAAGTCTCAAACCTTGAGCGGCAGGTGATGGAACCGGGTCCATTGTCATTGGGAGGAATGCCAATGGTGTCCTGCCAGCGTCGGCGTGGATCATCAACCGGCAACTCCTCGCCATTCACATGGGTGACGAAGAAGTGA
>JABSRX010000254.1 GCA_013214695.1 Rhizobiaceae bacterium
CACGATGTCCCCTGCATGTGGATGCGCGGGGGCACGTCCAAGGGCGGCTATTTTCTGAAGCAGGATCTGCCCGCCGACGAGCAGGATCGGGCTGACTTTCTGCTGTCTGTCATGGGGTCGCCCAATGAGCGGCAGATTGACGGAATGGGTGGTGCCGATCCGCTGACCTCAAAAGTCGGCGTGATCAACAAATCGCAACGGCCCGGTGTCGACGTCGACTACCTGTTTCTACAAGTCGCAGTTGATAAGCCCGTGGTCACCGATGCTCAGAACTGCGGGAACATTCTGGCGGGCGTTGGCCCATTTGCCATTGAACGTGGATTGGTCACGCCATCGGGCGATGAAACCCGCGTTTCAATCTATATGGAAAACACCGGCCAAATCGCCATTGCAACGGTAGAGACCCCGAGCGACGCAGAGGAATCGCGCAGGGTCAACTACAAGGGCGATGCCCGCATCGATGGCGTACCTGGCACGTCAGCACCGGTCCCCCTGGAGTTCAAGGACACGGCTGGATCCAGTTGTGGCGCCCTTTTGCCAACCGGCAATGTATCCGATGAGATTGACGGTGTTGAAGTGACGATGATCGACAATGGCATGCCCTGCGTCGTCATGCTGGCCAGCGACATGGGCATCAGTGGCGACGAAAGTCGCGAAGAACTGGAAGCCAACACCGAATTGCGCACCAAATTGGAAGCCATTCGCCTGAAGTGTGGTCCGCTGATGAATCTCGGCGATGTGACGGATAAGACGGTTCCGAAGATGACGATGGTCAGCCCGCCCAAATCCGGTGGTGCGGTTTCAACCCGCACCTTCATCCCTCACCGGTGCCATGCCAGCATTGGCGTTCTTGGCGCTGTCAGTGTCGCCACAGCCTGCCTGTTGAAGGGAGGACCGGCAAACAAGGTCGCCTTTATCGCCGAGGGTGACACCAAAAACATGCCGATCGAACATCCAATCGGGGAAACAACGATTGTCGTGCACATGAAAGACGGCGAGGTCGACACCGCAGCCATCTTGCGTACCGCCAACAAACTTATGGATGGATTGGTTTTTGCCTGAATCCACCAATCAGATCGTTGGACCCTGCGCTAACGCTTGACCACGCGGGTTCGAAACGCATGGCCTGGATGCCCGCTCACTTCGCGCCAAGGGCCATACTCCGTTTGGTTTTGCGGGTCTCGCGGCAATCCCAGGTCGACGGTTATGCGGTCGTTGGGCGTGGAGGCCGGCCAGAACTGCAAAATTCGACCTGTTACACGCCAACGGATCTGGACTTTTAGGCGCAGAATGCTGACGCCGTTCTCGTCGCGAACCCTTGGTTGATCCCAACTGTCCGACAAAATCCAGTTTTCGTACGACGACCGCGCCATAAACCGGTAGCGGCGATCAACCTGGTCAGCCGTCACCGTTTCGGGCAGACGCCACTCAATGAAAACATCGGGCTCCTGTCCCATTTGGTAGGGATTTCCATCGCTCAGTTCATCGTAAATGAACCATCCCGCGACAGCCGCGGCGACCAGTACTGCAAGCCCAAATCCGACGACCATGGTTGCGCCCGGTGAAAGCCTTTTGGCAAGCCACCAGGTCACCCAAATGCCGAACGCGGCGCCAATCATACCGCCAATGGGCATCAACCCAGCGGCCCCCATGGCAAGGCCGCCTTCCATATTGCTGGCACCGAAAAGCTGACCAATTGTAATGGCGCCGAAGAACAGGATGACCGCCCCAAGTGCGGCCATCAATGTCATCATCTGAAGACCAAGAAAAATACGCGCCACCCAAACCATGAGCCATTCCTACCACGGGATGCGGACAGGCTCGAGTCTTGGACCATGTCCATGTGGATGATTGCCTCTTGACCTTCCACTTACTGGAAGGTCCACATATCGGCTAGTTCAGCAAGAATCCCATCACCATGGACAACATCATGTCTGTCGAAGCCTCAGTGATATTGGAAACTGATCCCGTATGCGGGATGCAGGTTGACCCAAATGCCGGCAAACCCCGCTCGGAATTTAAGGGCAAGACCTATCACTTTTGCGCTCAAAAGTGTTGCGACAAGTTTGAGGCCGACCAAACCTTCTACTTGTCCGGCGGCCATAAGCGCAGGGCATCGCAAGCCAGCAAGGCCAGCGAATATACGTGCCCCATGCATCCCGAGATCATCGAAGATCATCCTGCCGATTGCCCCCTGTGCGGCATGGCGCTGGAACCAATGGGCGTTCCGACCGACGAACCCAATCCGGAACTGATCGATTTCAACCGCCGCTTCTGGATTTCCGCGGTGTGCAGTGTCCCCCTGATGGTCCTAACCATGGGCCCGATGGTTGGACTGGACCTGCGCCAGCCAATTGGCGAACGAAACGCCATTTTCCTGGAACTGCTGCTGGCAAGTCCGGTGGTCTTATGGGCCGCTTGGCCCTTCTTCAAACGCGGCTGGGGGTCGATCATCAACAAGAGCCCAAATATGTGGACGCTGATCATGTTGGGGGTATCTGCAGCCTTTGGATACAGCGTTGTGGCGGCCGTGGCGCCTGGCCTGTTTCCAGCGGACTTTCAACACGCCGACGGCACCATGCCGGTCTATTTTGAGGCCGCCGCTGTCATCGTTGCTCTCGTCTTTCTCGGACAAGTGCTTGAACTCAAAGCACGCGAACGCACCGGGTCTGCCATACGCGCGCTGCTCGACCTGTCGCCCAAACTCGCCCGACGCATCAATCAGGACGGCAGCGAACGCGATGTTCCCATTGAGAATATCTTGGAAGACGATCTGGCGCGTGTGCGCCCCGGTGAAAGCATCCCGGTCGACGGCGTAGTGGTCGAAGGCCGCTCCTCGGTCGATGAAAGCATGTTGAGCGGAGAGCCGATCGCCATCGAGAAAGTTGAAGGCGCATCTGTGACCGGTGGCACGCTCAACGGCACCGGCTCCTTTATCATGCGTGCGCAGCGGGTTGGCAGTGACACAATGCTGGCTCAAATCGTCGAGATGGTCGCCACGGCGCAACGCTCCCGCGCACCAATCCAGGCGATGGCCGACAAAGTGGCGAGCTATTTCGTTCCCGCGGTCGTGCTGGCCGCCATCATTGCTTTCTTCGCTTGGGCGACGCTCGGTCCACAACCACCACTTGCCTATGCACTTGTTGCCGCGGTTTCCGTATTGATCATTGCATGCCCTTGTGCGCTGGGACTGGCGACACCCATGTCCATCATGACCGCCACGGGACGTGGCGCCCAGGCAGGAGTGCTCATTCGTGACGCAGAGTCACTAGAACGTTTTGCCAAGGTCGACACTTTGGTGGTCGACAAGACTGGCACGTTGACGATGGGACGACCGCAATTGTCCGACGTGGTTGCGCGAAACGACTTCGACGAGAAGACCATTTTGACCGCTGCCGGCTCGATTGAGCAGGGCTCAGAACATCCGCTAGCCGAAGCGATTGTCGCTGCTGCCAGGGACAGAGACCTGAAACTGGATCAAGTCACCGACTTTGAGGCGACGACCGGCAAAGGTGTTTCCGGCATGCTTGGGTCGAAGCGTGTGGTTCTGGGCAACCAGGCGATGATGCAAGACGAAGGCCTCGAACTAGGCGACCTGGCCATCGAAGCCAACGGATTGCGTGAAGCTGGGAAAACCGCTCTGTTCATTGCAATCGATGGTCGGTTGGCAGGCCTTATCGCGGTGATGGACCCCGTAAAGCCGACCACCCAACAGGCCATTTCCAACCTGCACCAACAGGGCCTGAAAATCATCATGGCCACCGGTGACAACCAAACCACGGCCACGGCAATCGCCACCCAATTGGGCATTGATGAGGTTCATGCCGACATTCTCCCACAACACAAAAAGCAACTGATCGACAAACTCCTGGCTGAAGGACGCTCGGTCGCGATGGCAGGTGACGGAGTGAACGATGCACCCGCATTGGCCGCAGCAGAT
>JABSRX010000255.1 GCA_013214695.1 Rhizobiaceae bacterium
TATGTTCAAATCGTAAGTATGATGCTTTAAAGGTTCAAGGGGAATTCTTCATGTAATCATCATCCTTTTGTTGAATCACGAAGAGCAGCCAAAATGGTTGCGGTAGCTTTGGGCGAAGTAGGAATGGGATGTGAAGCCCGTCGACAGCGCCACGTCGAGGATCGGTGCGTTGGTATGGCGCAGCAATTCGCGGGCTCGTTCCAGCCGCACCGTCATGTAATAGCGTCCCGGTGTACAACTCAGATGGCGCAGGAACAAACGTTCGACCTGGCGCAGAGACAGGCCAACCCGCCGGGCGATCTCCAGAGCGGACAGGGGCTCTTCCAGATGTTCCGACATCATCTCCACTGCGCGCTGCAGTTTTTCCGATTTGCCCGCCAGATCCCTCTCGGGGCCAACGCGCTGACGATCAAGATTGGTCCGAATGCGTTCGTGTTGGAACTGGTTGGCAACTTCATTGGCGACCTGAGCCCCAAAGTCCTCGCCGATGATGTGCAGCATCAGGTCAATGGACGTGGTTCCTCCCGCTGATGTGTAGCGGTTGCGGTCGACTTCGAATACATGTCCGGTGCAGTTTGCCTCCGGAAAAGCATCCTGGAAGGAGGCGCGGTTTTCCCAATGGATGGTGCAGTCGTACCCATTAAGCAGCCCGGCTTGACCCAGAATGTGAGACCCAATCGACAGGCCACCAATCGCGCCGCCGCGTCTAACTCGCTCGCGCAGTTTGGCGAGCATATGGCTTTGTCCCTCGACCTCGAGCTTGTATCCGGCACAGACAAAGAGAATGTCGCATTTGGCCATGTTGTCGATGGAATATTGAACGCTGACCTCCATGCCGTTGGAGGCGGTGACGGGATTGCCATCCAGCGAAACGAGGCTCCACTGGTAGTATTTTGAGGCCGCCATGCGATTGGCCGAACGCAGTGGATCCATGGCAGCGGCCAGGCAGAGCATGGAAAATTGATCCAGGATTAGGAAGGACAAGTGACGGGATTCGTCGTCTTCCAATCGAGGCACTCGGTTCATATAGCGTCCTAACCGCCCTGGCCGAAGGTTTGGCGACCACCGGCTCAGGATTCGCATTTGTCGTCCGGGTATCTGTCTCCAATTTTGGTGCGCACGCAAGCAAAATCTGATCACAAAGCCATCTTGTTTGCTGCGCGTGAGTGAGGCAGTTTGTTATCTGGCGACGATGAATCGTCGCAATAGTCTTAACGCGCCGACTGGACCGGAGTAGATTTGCATTTAGCGGGTCGGGCCGGTTTTGCCCGCCGCAAATAAAGTCAAGCAATTGGTGAGCCAATGCGGTATTCCGCTTTTGCAATTTTGAAAAATGCACTGCGAGGCAACAAGGATTGGACGCCCGCATGGCGCAAACCTGAGCCCAAACCCAGCTATGATGTTATCGTTGTCGGTGGTGGCGGACACGGGCTTTCGACAGCCTTCTACCTGGCCAGTGTGCACGGCATCACGAATGTTGCCGTCGTCGAAAAGGGCTATCTCGGCTCCGGCAATGTCGGGCGCAATACGACTATTGTTCGATCCAATTACCGCCTGACGCCGAACAGCGGCTTTTACGAAAAGTCGATGGAGCTGTGGCGCGAACTTTCCCATAGTCTGAACTACAACGTGATGTTCTCGCCGCGCGGTGTACTCAACCTGGCCCATACACCTGGCCAGATGGATACCTATGCCGAGCGCGGCAATCAGATGCGCTTGATGGGAGTGAAATCGGAGCTGCTCGACCGTGATCAGGTGGCACGGATCAATCCGGGCCTGGATGTGTCGGGATCAGCGCGTTTTCCGGTGCATGGTGGTCTGTTGCAGCCGGATGCCGGCAATGCACGACACGACGCTGTAGCTTGGGGATATGCCCGCGCTGCCGATCAGTTGGGCGTCGATATTCTGGAGAACACCGAAGTTGTCGGCTTTCTGCGAGACGGTGACCGCATCGCCGGTGTCGAGGTCATGCGCAATGGCGAGAAACAGGAGATCCGGGCCGCCAAAACCGGTGTCGCTGTGGCTGGTAATACCGGGCGCGTCATGAAGATGGCGGGCATTGATCGTTTGCCAATTGAATCCACTGTTCTGCAGGCCTTTGTCAGTGAATCGATCAAGCCAATCATTCCGACCGTGACCACGTTTGGTGCAGGGCACCTCTATGTCTCGCAATCGGACAAGGGCGGTTTGGTTTTTGGTGGCAACATTGATTACTACAATTCCTACGCCCAACGCGGAAATCTGCCGGTCTGGGAAGAGGTGACCAGCGAACTGCTGGCGATGTTCCCGGCCTTTGCCCGTCTGCGACTGTTGCGCAGTTGGGGCGGCGTGATGGATATGTCGATGGACGGTTCACCGATCATCACCACCGGTCCACTTGATGGCATGTTCCTCAATTGTGGCTGGTGCTACGGCGGGTTCAAGGCCACACCCGCCAGTGGTTGGTGCTTTGCCCACACAATTGCCAACGATAAGCCGCATCGATTGAACGAAGCCTTCACGCTGGAGCGGTTCAAGCAGGGCAACCCGATTGACGAGCTTGGGGCCGGCCCCACGCCTTGGTATCATTAGGGAGTTGCGAAGATGAGATTGACCTGCCCCTATTGCGGCCCGCGTGACCACCAGGAATTCACCTATCGCGGGGATGCCACCGCCATTCGACCTCCGATCGACAACACATCGATCGATGATCACAACAGCTATATCTTCGATCGAGCCAATCCGGATGGATTGCATCGCGAACTCTGGAACCACACCTCCGGGTGCCGCATGCACCTGATCGTGGTGCGCAACACAGTGACCCATGAGGTGGTTTCTTGCGAGCCGGTTGGCCCATTTGCGGAGCAGTTGAAATGACCGGCTTTCGATTGAATGTGCGCGATGGCGTCGGCAACGCGCTTAGCGAAAAAACCATCACCTTTACCTTTGACGGTAAGTCCTATGAAGGCCGTGAAGGCGATACGCTGGCTTCGGCCCTGATCGCCAATGGGGTGACGATTGTTGCACGCTCGTTCAAATACCATCGTCCACGCGGCATATTCACAGCGGGCTCCGAAGAGCCAAGTGCACTGGTTACCTTGCACAGCGGTGGACGCACCGAACCAAATATCCGCGCTACTGAAGTCGAGCTTTACGATGGCCTTGTAGCGCGGTCACAGAACCGTTGGCCCTCTCTGCAGTTTGACCTTATGGCGGTCAATCAGTTGCCGGGCAAAGCCTTCAGTGCAGGTTTTTACTACAAGACCTTTATGGGTCCGTCCCGCAAGGGTCATAAGGCGACGCAGTTCTGGTGGTTCTGTGAACAGTTCATCCGCCGTGCTGCCGGGCTTGGCAAAGGTACGACAATACCTGACCCC
The DNA here is from genome assembly GCA_013214695.1 of Rhizobiaceae bacterium. Classification (GTDB taxonomy): domain Bacteria; phylum Pseudomonadota; class Alphaproteobacteria; order Rhizobiales; family Rhizobiaceae; genus Pseudahrensia. The sequence continues at coordinate 3,357 of JABSRX010000255.1, forward strand.
GACCACTACGGGCGCATGAATGCGTTTTGCGATGTGCTGATCGTCGGCAGCGGCGCCGCTGGTCTGACCGCTGCCCATCGGGCCGCTCAGGCCGGCGCCCGTGTGATCCTGTGTGAGGAAAATCCGCAGGCAGGCGGTGCCCTGAACAGTTCCCCAGACTTCATTGAGGGTGAGCCGGCGCGGGAATGGAGCCGTCAGGCGATTGAGGAACTCCAAGCTCTCGACAACGTCACCGTCCTGACCCGAAC
>JABSRX010000256.1 GCA_013214695.1 Rhizobiaceae bacterium
GTATCGATGTCGGAATGCATGTAGCGCACCCGGATGCCGTTTTCGTGCATGTATTCGGTCAGGTCTTCGGCCATGCGCTTGGTGAGCACGGTGACCAGGGTGCGGTAGCCGTTGGCGGTGACCTTCTTGATCTCGTCGACCACATCGTCGACCTGGGCCTTGGCCGGGCGGATTTCGACCGGCGGGTCGATCAGGCCGGTGGGGCGAATGACCTGTTCGGCGAAAACGCCGCCGGACTGATCCATCTCCCAGCCACCCGGCGTGGCGGAGACGCAGACCGTTTGCGGGCGCATGGCGTCCCATTCCTCGAACCGCAGCGGGCGGTTGTCCATGCAGGAGGGCAGGCGGAAGCCGTATTCGGCCAGCGTCGCCTTGCGGCGGAAGTCACCACGATACATGCCGCCGATCTGCGGAATGGTGACATGGGATTCGTCGGCAAAGACGATGGCGTTGTCGGGCAGATATTCAAACAGCGTGGGCGGCGGTTCGCCGGGCTTGCGGCCGGTCAGGTAGCGCGAATAGTTCTCGATGCCGGCGCAGGAGCCGGTGGCCTCGATCATCTCGACATCGAACTTCACCCGTTGTTCCAGCCGCTGGGCCTCCAGCAGACGGCCCGCCTTGGTCAGTTCCTCCAACCGCCAGGCCAGTTCCTTCTGGATTTCCTTGACCGCCTGATTAAGGGTCGGTCGCGGAGTCACATAGTGGCTGTTGGCGTAGATTTTGACCGACTTCAACTGGTCGGTCTTCTTGCCGGTCAGCGGGTCGAATTCGGTGATCGTCTCGATCTCATCGCCAAACAGCGAGATACGCCAGGCCCGGTCTTCCAGGTGGGCCGGGAAGATTTCGATCGTATCGCCGCGCACGCGGAACGAGCCGCGCTGGAAGTCAGCATCGCGGCGGCGATATTGCTGGGCCACAAGGTCCGCCAGCAATTGGCGCTGATCCAACTGATCGCCGACCGACATCTGGAAGGTCATCGCGGTATAGGTTTCCACCGATCCGATACCGTAGATGCAGGACACGGAGGCAACGATGATGACGTCATCGCGTTCGAGCAGCGAACGGGTGGCCGAGTGACGCATCCGGTCGATCTGCTCGTTCACCGAGCTTTCCTTCTCGATGAAGGTGTCGGAGCGCGGCACATAGGCTTCCGGCTGATAATAGTCGTAGTAGGAGACGAAATATTCCACCGCATTGTTGGGGAAGAAGCTCTTCATCTCGCCATAGAGCTGCGCGGCAAGTGTCTTGTTGGGGGCCAATACCAGAGCCGGACGCTGGGTCTCTTCGATCACCTTGGCCATGGTGAAGGTTTTACCGGAACCGGTGACACCAAGCAGCACCTGGGTGCGCTCGCCGCCTTCGTTGGACCCGGCTTCCGAACGCAGGCCACCCACCAGTTCGCCAATCGCAACCGGCTGATCGCCCTTCGGCTCATATTCGCTGACGACTTCGAATGCCTTGCCGCCTTCCGACTTTTCCGGACGGTCCGGGCGATGCGGCACCCAGATATCGCCCTTCATCTCGTCGCGACCATGCTCGATCAGGTTGGACAGCGCCGCAACCGTTGCCGTCACACCGGAGGTCGACGCCATTTCCAGCGCGTCTTCGGCGGAGACATCCAGACCAGCAACCGGGTTGAGGCCGGCCGCGACACGTGCTTTGACGTCGTTGGAACCACCGATGATGGTGCCACCGCCGGTGCGCTTTTCACCGACGGTCGGATCAGCAGCCTTCTTGGCGCGGGCCTTGGCCGAGGCTTTCTTCGGCTTTTTGGGCTTGGCGGCGGGGCTTTCCGACTCGGCCTCGATTTCCTGTACCCAAGACGAGATATCTCCCGACAGGGGCGATCCTGTCAGAGGGGCTTGAGGAGCTTCTTCAAAACCGCCGGGCTTAGCGGTCTTGTCGGTGGATTTGTCGGTATCGGCCATAGCTCATTTATGGGACGAATGGGGAACAGATGGAAGTCCCCTGCGACAACATGCTGACAGATTTGGCAGTAGGGTGCGAAACGCGCGCGAACCCTTGCCGCCGCCGTCGCTTCTTGGCAGGAAGGGGCAGCAGAGCAATCAGGAAACGCCATCATGCAATTTGCCAAAGTAAACGGAGTGACGCTGCACTATCAGGTGATCAGCGCGCCGGAAGACAAACCAACGCTTGTGTTCTCCAACTCATTGGCAACCGATTTCCGCATCTGGCGCGACTGTGTGGTGCGCCTCGTCGGTGAATGCTCGATGGTGATGTATGACAAGCGCGGCCATGGCCTGTCGGATATCGGCGATACGCCTTACAAGCTCGATGACCATGTCAACGACCTGGCTGGTCTGCTCGATCATCTGGGGATTTCCAATGCGGTGATCTGCGGCCTGTCGGTCGGAGGGCTGATTGCCCAGGGTCTCAACTTCCTGCGGCCCGACCTGGTGCGGGCGATGATCCTCTGCGATACCGGTGCCAAGATCGGCACCGACGAGATGTGGGACAAGCGCATGGCGATCGTGCGCGAGCAGGGGCTGGGCGGCCTGGTCGAAGCCAATATGCAGCGCTGGTTCACGCCGGATTTCCATGCAAACCGTGCCGATGAACTGGCCGGTATTTCCAACATGTTCCTGCGGGTGCCGGTCGAAGGCATGCTGGGCACCATGGAAGCGATCAAGAACGCTGACCTGCGCGCCGCAGCGCCGCAGACCATAGTGCCGACCATCTGCATTGTTGGCGATCAGGATGGGTCCACACCGCCGTCACTGGTGCTGGAACTGGCCAAGGCGATACCCGAAGCGCGCTATGAAGTGATCAAGGGCGCCGGGCATATTCCCTGCGTCGAGCAGCCGGAAATCCTGGTCGAGATTTTCCACGCCTTCTTCAAGGATGCGGGGATCACCTAAGCAGCGCCTTTAGGATTTTGCGGTCAGGAAGGCGCTGATCTGCTCGGCGACCCAGTCTGGCTGTTCGTGCAGGATCCAATGGCTGGCTTCCTGGTGTTCCATGACGCTGAGATCGTCACAGAAGGTGCCCAGATCGGCCCGTGCTTCCGGCAACAGGGCCGTGTCCTGCAGGCCCCATAAAAGCAGATGCGGCATGCTCACCGCGTATTTCTGGCGCATGGCATCGTTGATCGGCAGGTCTTGGGCCGGTGTATCGGTGGCAGGCACCACCATCGGCGATTGGCGGTACCAGTTGAGCATGGCGGTCAACGCGCCGGGCGGTGACCAGGCGGCGCGATAGGCGTCCTTGGTGGCGTCGTCGAGCCACGGCGCGCTGGAGAATTTCTCCAACATGCCCAGCAGCTTTTCGAAACCGTTGGCCGACAGCCGGTCCTCTATATTCTCTGAGCGCAGCACGTTCATATACTGGCTCGCCGCCGTCTGCGGGCCGGCCGCGAACAGGGCTTTTTGAAAGCAGATCGGGTGCACTCCATTGGCGATGATCAGGTGCGAAACGCGGTCGGGATGGCGCATCGCCATGGCATAGGCGACCGAGGCGCCCCAGTCGTGCCCGCACAGGATGATCTTCTGGTTTGGCGCCAGCTGATCGATCAGCGCCTCCATGTCGGCGACCAGATGTTTGGTGTCATAAGCTTCGCGTTCGGCGGGAATCGACGTCAGGTTGTAGCCGCGCTGATCGGGCAGGGCGAAGCGGTAGCTGCCGCCGGTAATGCGCAACAAAGCTTCGGCAACCGGGGCCCAGGCGGCCCAGTATTCGGGAAAGCCGTGCAGCATCAGAAGCAGCGGCTTTTCTGCAGCATCGCCGCCGCCGCTGCCGCCACCGTCGCCGCCGCCCAGTGTTTTGACGTGTAGGTTTTGGCCGTTGGCTTCGATGAACTGGCTTTCAAACGCCATCGCTGGCTCTCCTCAAAGAAACTTAAAGAAAAAAGG
>JABSRX010000257.1 GCA_013214695.1 Rhizobiaceae bacterium
GCCTGGAAGCATCCTCTCCGAGCCCTGCCATACGACGAGATTATGGGGCGGGGCACAATGAATACCCAGACGCTGAATGTGGCGGGCGTGGGAACGGTGGAGCTCGGTTTGTTTGCGCTCACGCTGTCGGGCTCCGGCACTAAAGTGCCAGCGCCCTTCGCTCCGCGGGGGCGGGCCTGACCGGCCCGGACGGCTCTTCGCCGTCTCTACGGAAACTGATGTGCCAGCATTACGGAGCCTGCCGTATTCATGGTGAGCCCAAGAGAGATGGGGCCGTATTCGAGGTGAGGCAAATTCGGTGGCTGCGTGTCAGGCCGCGAAGAGCGGCCCGGCGCCACTGCGCCGCCCCCGCGGAGCGCAGGTTGCGCAGCAACCGACAGCGTGAGCGCAAACATAACCCGCCAAGGGCATAGGCACGTCAGTGCCGGAACCAGACGGCTTGAGAGCAACCCCAAAGTCCGGCACATTGCATCTGTAACGACCATTGCTGCTACAGAAGAGGAGACGAACTTGAAACATCTAGCCGTAACAGCCCTGCTCTCGACAATGCTGGTCTCCTATGCAGGGGCCGAAACCCGCACCTACGGATCGATTGATCTGACGGGGTTGGCCAGAGCGAGTTGGGATCTCAATCCGCTCGGCGAGAGCAATGCCATGGTCTGCAATGTCAATGGACCTGATGGATTTCTGACGATCCGGGCCCGGCCGAACAGCAATTCAAAGGCCAACCGCCGGTTGAAGCGCCTGGCGATTGTCGTGGTCGATACAAGAGAACGGGTTGGCAAGTGGGTCAAGGTCGTGACAGCCAACCGCACCCATTCGCCCAATGGCCGACCACAGCAGTTCAAAAATTTGCACGTGACCGGCTGGGCCCATTCCAACTATCTGTGCGACTTTTTAGACTGATCTAATCGGACCTGGCGATGCAGATCATTGATCGATCACTTGATCTGTGCACCAAGGAAAGTCATTTTATTTTCCCGTCATCGAAGCACGACGATCAAGCCATAAATCCAAAGGCCATCACGCGTGCCTTCGGGAGACTACGGGATTTCTTGGAGATCAAAGACGCCACGCCACATGATCTGCATCGCACGGGTGCCACCCACATGACTGGAGAGAAGTTGGGCTTTTCCCGATTCTTAGTGTCACAAGTATTGAACCATAGTGGGGACGCCGGTGGTGCAGCAGCAGTCACCGCAACATACGATCGCAATGAATACTTGTCCGAAAAACGAGGCACGCTCAATGCTTGATCTCCCAGGCTGCTCGAAATCGTCGGTGACCAAAATCCAAGGCCACTAGTCATTGATTAGCCCAAAAACCCTATCACGTATCGCTGAAATGAGCCCATTGCGGGCCATCGCCCACGGCGTTGCAGACAAGATAGCCACGGTCACTCTTGGTTACGGTATCTGACCAGCAGTCGTCATGCACAGTGCGCGTTCCTGCACGGTTACTCCGTGCAAAGGACGAAACCGGCGCCACCATCACATAACTTGCATCAGAGGCCCGCTGGCGGTTGCGTAGGTGATTGCTGCCCTCGCGACCGTGAGACTAGCCAAAACGCGAGTAACTTGCTCGGGGTGCACAGGTTGCAAATCCAACGCAAAGAAGCGCTCAAGGAAGCGTAAATACACCGATCTCGTTGCTTAGGCCGCGAAGCTGGACGGGGTCGTGTTCCGTCAGCCATTTCATCCGAGAGGCGTGGTCTTCAGGGCTTTCTTCGTTCGAGGCCAGCACCGTTTCGGCGCTGACCAAGCCTCGGCATCCAAGCATCCGTGTGGCGTTCTCAAGGCGACTTGCGATGTTGACGGTGTCTCCCAAAACCGCAAACTCCAGCCGTTCTGCGCTTCCCACATTGCCTATGACCACCGGTCCGTAGTGAACCCCGACGGCCAATCTCAGATCTTCGACGGATGTGCTCGTTTGCCGTTTTATCAGTTGCTCGAATTCCTGCAGCATCCCCACCATTGCGTTGATTGCATTTGTCGCATCACGCTGGGTGGTAATCGGCGTTCCAAATGTCGCCATCACGCCGTCCCCCATGAACTTGTCCAATGTACCGTTATGACGAAATACTTCCCGCGCCAGCATGCCATGCACGTCACGCAGCAATGCAATCGTCTCTTGGGGTCCGTGCTTTTCCGACCAAGAGGTAAACGATACAATGTCGGCAAACAGAACGGCGCAATTCTGCTCAGCCGGAGCGGAAAACGGATCTGTTGATTCAGCCAGCATCTGGGCCGTCTTCTCGGGAAAGTAACGACCCAGGTTTTCCTTTTCCCTGGCAAGTTTTGCTTGCCTGAGTGCGATCATGCGAGAGCGCTTCACGGCAAGCGCCAGCAAGCCTGAAGCGATCAGAAAGACGATGACTTCCTGCATTCTGACACCGACATCGATGAATCCTGGTTGGGCAACAGCATCAATTACCCGTTCCATATTCATGCCATCTGGCAGGCGCCAGACAGTGCCAGGCAACCGCAACAACAGCAACACGCCAATCGTCCAACTCAGTGCGGCGGTAACACCTCCCCACAACACGAGACGTGGCTGGTAGACATAGGCCAGTCCCGCCAGGATGACGAAAAAGTAAATGAAGGAACCAAATCGCAAAACGAACTGGGGTGGATAGTCAAATGGAACAAACGGATTGGGAAACAAAAGGGTGAATGTCAGAAGCGCAAAGTCGGCAGAGACAAAGGCATACTGATGCCATGGCCTTCCCCAGGGGGACTGTGCCACCCACCAGGCGCCCCAGCCCAGCAACGCGAAAACCAACAACAGGAGATAGGTCAGGATCGGAGCCGGCCAAGGGGTCAATACGGTCACCAGCGGGACAATCAGCGCAAGCGCTACCGTACGAGCCTTAAAGGCAGTTCTTTGTGCAGCCAGTTCCTCAACCTTGAGCGGATTCTCTTCCACTAGCTACTCCAATTATCCTTTTTTAGCACCAGATGATGGCATCAAAACACGGTTTGTAGGGAAAGAAGGCTAACACAGGCTGACAATGATGAAAGGTGGGCCCGCTAAACAAATCTGGTGCTGCACTGCTGAACCAATTTGCCAGCATGCTTAGTTCCAAAATTCGACCTGCGCTCGAAGTGTGACTTTCATGAATAACACGAAAGACGGCTCATGGCACATTGCAGCCAATGGTGAGGTATCGCTCCTGAGCAGGACAGCCAGAAACTCAACGACGGCAAATCTCGCGTTTTGCACGCGCAGTCCCAACCCGGGGCGCTGTTCGGTGATGGACGGGCTGCGGTGATTGCACAAGTTGCTGTGTGCGCCCGCAGACAGGTGCATTTTGCGCTCGGTTGGTGCTAGCCTCTTAAAACTGAAAGGAACCGTTGGGAGCAAAAACGATGCCAAAGACACTGATCCACATCCATACAGGCCCGGAAAATCCTACGAAAGCCGCGCTAGGTTTGCTTGTTGCCTTAACCGCATCAAAAGAAGGACACGAGGTTTCATTGTTTCTTGCAGGAGATGCTGTGCATTTGTTGTCAGCCGACCATGCGGATCTAACAGGTCTGGGGACAGGACGAATTGGTGATCACCTCGCCGGACTTAAAGAGGCCAATGTTGATATGGGAGTTTCTGGAATGTCCGCCAAAGCTCGGGGTTACGACGAAGCTCTATTAGATGGATTAAACGCCAAGTTTGGTATGCCATCACTTTTGCTCAGCATGGCCGAAACCGCCGACACCGTATTATGCTATTAATCGCAGTCGAGAGTTGGACCTGGTAGACTATTCAAAGGTTGTGAGCGTCCGTTGTGTCCCTTGGATTCAACCGGTCGTCGCAACACATGCGTTAAACCGTTCCGCTGGGGTTTCGTATCCCAGCGTTTT
>JABSRX010000026.1 GCA_013214695.1 Rhizobiaceae bacterium
CGAGGACGGGCAAAACCTGATGGGCAAAACGCTCTATGTCCCAATGCCCGATGAAACCATCGAGGTCGAAGTGACCGGTACAATTTTCTATGACACCAAAGGAGAGCGTCTCCATGGCTAAAGCAGCAGTCGGTGCCGTCGCTACCGCAGAGCGCGACAATCCAATCGCCGGCAACAAGTTTGCCAATGCCCGTGTCAGCATTGAAGCCGCTGCCCCAGCAGCGCGCATCAACTTCCGCGCAACGGCCAAAGGCGCCAAGGATTTCGGCAAGACACTTGGACTGGATCTGCCAACTGAGCCAGGACAGGTTGCCAAAAAGGGCAGCCTTGTTGCCACCTGGATTGGACCGGATGAGTGGTTGATCATGGACGAGAAGAAATCAATTAAAGAGCTGATGCCGCGCCGGGAAAATGCGCAATTCAGCGCGACTGACATTTCCCATCGCAACGTGGCGTTTCTGCTGTCCGGCGATGGTGCCGCTGCGGTGCTGAACTCAGCCTGCCCGCGTGATCTGTCGCTGTCGGCATTTCCTGTGAATACGGGTTCGCGCACCATTTTTGGCAAATCAGAGGTGATCATCATCCGCACCGGGCGAAATGCCTTCCGAGTCGAGTGCTGGCGCTCTTTTTCACCCTACGTCTGGGAATTGCTGTTGGACGGCGCTAAAGACGTGGGAACGGTCGACTTTTAATTGATAATGATGCAGATGGACATAGACCATGGCCATCGCATAATTTGTTCGAGCCGATTATAAGCACAGCCGCAACGGTTAAGTGGGTGACAACCATATATGACCACTGACAACATCATCGTCAGAAACCGCGCGGTATTCTTCGTTGGCGGATTTGACCCAAAGTCACCAACGGCATTTTATCATCGCATGGACCGCGAGAACGGGCGCTTTGAACGTTTGTGGGGGGCACAGGTATCCCGGCAGACTGCCGAAAACCCGCATGAAGATATCGTTGGTGCACGCTTTTTTGCTTGCGATCAACAAGAAGAACCAAACTGGTCAACCAACACAGATTATTACTACCTCTCCATCGAAGACATCGTGCTTCGGGATTTTTCACTCCCATTCCATAGGAGACTGTGGCGTTACCTGTTTTCTTTTTTTGACTACGCGCTGACCACCACAGGATTTAGGTTCTTCTGGCATGCATGGCGTTTTTCGATTTACGCGCTCTACCCAATGGTCATGCTGCTTGCCAGCTTGCTTCTCAGCTTCATCGCCTATTCTTGGACGGCTGGATCCGACTCTCCCTTTGCCGACCATTTTGGGATAGCCGCTTTTGTGTGCTGTTTTGCGTTTTGTTATCAGTTTGTACTGAAACGTGGACACGTCCTGCATTTGATGGACTTGTGGAGTTTTTCAACAGAGTATCAGTACAGAAGACGTCCTGATATGGACGATAAATTGGATCGGCTTGCTGACCAGATTTTTTCGGCTGCCTCCAGCGACAAATACGACGAGATTTTGGCTGTCGGTCACAGTACGGGCGGTGCACTGATTCTGGATGCCGCATCCCGTGTGGCAACCAGACATCCAGAATACCCCACTTATGCAGACAAAGTCACAGTGCTGACTATTGGCTCAACAGCACTCAAAATTGGACTGCATCCGTTTTCGAGTTGGTTTCGCGACGGCTTGAAAAACCTGTTCTCAACCACTGGGACGCATTGGGTCGAAATCCAGTGCGTGACAGACATAATCAATTTTCACCGAACCAATCCTGCGAAGATCATGGGCTTCTACGATGCCATGCAATCCAAGATCCACATTCGAACCATCCGTGTCAAAGAGATGGTCAGCCGTGGTGTCTACGAACGCATGAAAAACAATTATTTTCGCATCCACTATCAGTTCGTTTATGGGAACACCAAAAAATATGTCTATGACTTTCCGGCGATTTGTTTTGGCCCGGTAACGCTGCAGGAACGCTTACAATTGGATCATTCGCCCGACGCACCAAATCCCTATATGCAGAGCCTGACAGGGACGGAGAAAGATCCGTTATGAGTGCCGCCATGGCTGCTGGAATTTGGGCCGCAGGCATTGTTGGCTGGTTGATCATCCGCTGGCCTTACCGACGTCGCGCGCGTCGCATCGAGACAGTGACAGACAATCGTAGCCAGAAGGAAAAGGCGCTGCTCGGTCTGACCATCATTGGATTGGTAGTCATTCCTGGGCTGCACTTAGCCACCGGTGTTTTTTCTTTTGCCAACATTCCATTCTCGCCGTTTGCCGCCTCACTGGGGCTGGTGGCCATGGTCGGCTTTTTGATTCTGTTTCATCTCAGTCATAAGCACCTGGCGCGAAATTGGTCGGTCTCGCTGGAAATCCGTAAGGACCATGAACTGGTCGATACGGGCATTTACTCCAAAATTCGCCATCCGATGTACACATCTTTTTGGCTTTGGGGCATTTCACAGTTCCTGCTGTTACCGAACTGGATTGCAGGGCTTTCCGGGCTGATCAGCGTGGCAATGCTCTACTACGGCCGCGTCGAGGCCGAGGAAGAGATGATGCGTCAGCAATTTGGCGCTGAATATGACGCCTATTGCGAACGCACCTATCGGTTGCTGCCAAAGATTTTCTGATTGGTTGTTATCGACGATCCGGGCACGCCACAATGATGCGGCAGGTGCCCGGATAAAGCCGATTGTTTTGCTGGAACTTATTCCGCTGGCGCAATGCCGAAACCGGAAGGATAACCAGACTTGCCCTCCTTGCCGGACTGCTTGTCGATGTCCAGCGTGCGGGCGGCAACCGGAAAATTCGCGATGTCCTGGATCAGATCGTCACGGTTGTGAACCCGCCGATAGGCGCTGTCGCGCTGCATCAGGAAACGATGGGCAGCGCCCTGCTTCCACCAGGTGACTGTGGGATGCAAATGATGCAGCGCATGCCAGGCATCACCCGCCGGATGCAGCAATACATGATCGAGCAGTCCCAGATTGTTGAAGGTGGTGTCGCAAACCGTATCGCCCAACTGGTAGTCGTGCTCGGAGAACTCGGCGATGCTGCGCAGGAATGGCAGGATCAGGAACATTGAAACGAACCAGTGGGCGGCCGCAAAGGCGGCAAACTGCCAACCGAATGCTGCAAACAATCCGCCAATGACCAGCGTGTGCCAAAGACCAAAAATCGCAACTTGCTTGGAAGACGATTTCACCTCGTTATAGAACTCGCGAACATAGGCCGGCATCCACACCAGAATGGCATAGACCAGTTGCCGGTTGTTGTTGATTTCCAGTCCCGAAGCACCGATGCGCTCCAAGCGCTCTTTGCAGGGGTCACCATGTGAGCCGTAATCGCCATGGTGGGCGGCATGAAATACACGGTACTGGCGCACATCCTGCAACATTGGCCAGGCCGCAAGCAGATTGGTCATACGGTCATTCAGCTGCTTGTCCTGACAGAAATTGTTGTGGCTGCCGAAATGCACGATGTTTTCCAAGGCACGCATCTGACGCGTCGCAACGATCAAGCTGAGCAGCGTTACCAGCGCAGCCATGATCGGCGACCCCAGATGGACAAAAGCCAAATAGGCAACGGCGATCGCCGCGTAGATGGTAGCCAAATTGGCGAAGGTCAGCGAAATACCCAAAAACGCTGACTTTTTGCAGTACTCCTGACGAAACTGCTGCTTTTCTTCGCGTGACAAAGCAGAGCGATAACCCTGCTCGTAGTTGTTAATTTGTTCGCCCATATTTCCCTCAAATCTTTCACATTTGCTGCGAAAGCGGTTAACGTTTCTTCCGTTACGTCAGTTTCCTTACCAAAATCAGATTTATTGCCGGTTAACGGGATTTTTGGCTTTCGAACTGTGTTCAAAAAGATATGGTGCTAAGCGAACCGTTAAGGAGGCTGGAAAATGCTGGACTATGCGCACCTTGAGGCGTTGTTGGCAGTAGAACGCGAGAAGAGTTTCGAAGGCGCGGCCAAGGCGCTTGGCGTGACCTCGTCGGCCATCTCACAGCGAATTAAGCTGTTAGAAGAACGCATTGGCGCTGTAACACTGAATCGCCAGACGCCCGTGACACCGACCGAGGTCGGGTCAGAACTGTGTCGTCATGCCGAAATGGTTTTGATGCTCGAAGGCGAAGTCATGCAGCGCAATCGGGATGAATTGGGCTATTCGGAAGAGGGTTTCCGGAAGATTAAGATTGCGGTCAATGACGACAGTCTGTCGAGCTGGTTCATGGGCATCCTCGAGGCCAATTCAGCCAACACCAATCCCTATCTGCTGGAGATTTCAATCGCGGACCAGGATTATTCCATCGACCAGATGAAGGCCGGATCGGCTCTGGCCGCCATATCCATTCACAAAAACCCAGTCCAGGGTTTCCAAAGTACATATCTGGGCACCCACGTCTATCGCGCAACGGCCAGTCCGGAGTTTATGGCGCGGTACTTTCCCAATGGTGTGACCGTTGAGGCGCTGGAACGCGCGCCATCGCTTCGATACAGCTCCCAGGATGACCTGCAAATTCAGTGGATTGATCAGGTACTTGGCGCCAGCGTCTTTCCACCAAGCCACACGATCCCCTCCTCCCATGGCTTCGTTTCCGCCTGTTTGGCCAACGTCGCTTGGGGGATGAATCCAGCCTTGATGGTTGATGATCTGATTGCCGAAGGGAAACTGGTTGAATTGGTTCCCGGCCAGACTTTGGACAAGCCGCTGTATTGGCATTGCAGTAAGGTGATCGCCAGCCCGTTCAAGCACTTCACGGCGACAGTGCTTGAGGAGGCACATAAGCTGCTGGATCAGAGCAATCGTGAGCCGGAATAGTCTGAACGGCTAGCTGCGGGCTTGCGAAGCCGACGCCATGGCTTCGGGGCGCCGCAATCCCTGGAAAACCGTTTGCAGAAACTCACTACAGGCCCTGACGCTGGAGAGCGCCGGCTTTTCCACGACTGCCCACGACACAGCCGCCAACGGCAGAGTTACAGCAAATGTGAGGACCGTCAGCGCCAGCGGATGCAAGCTGGTGTCCAGGTTGTAGATGAACTGCGCCACCGGAAAATGGATGACATAGATGCCGTAGGAATAGTCCGGCCGCCGGCTATAGGCCTTCAGCGCCGCGACATTCAGGAAGGCCAGCCAAATGAACGTGTATCCTGCAGCGACCACGCCGAAGAAGTAGGTCAGCACGGGATCGGAAACGAACGCGAAGAGCGCCCAAAGCGCGATCACAATGCCCAGGTGATGGGGCACCTGGTATCGGAAAATCCAGATTGCGCTGCCGACCACGAAGCTGGCTGAAAAGTTGGCAAGGTGGATCCATCCGCCTGCCGGCGCATCCGAATGCAGCCAGGCTTTCGCCCCCAACAGGACGATCAACGCCGTCAAAAGCGCCATCCCCTTGGTTGGCAATCCACATTTCAAAAAATACAAGGCAATGGGCGGGAACAGTGCATAAATCACCACCTCATACCGCAAGGTCCAGATCGGTACATTGACCGCACCGGCGACCGGATTGTCCTCAAAGACGCCCGGTAAGGGTGCAGAAGCATCCAGCAAGCCAACCGCTCTCGGCAAATAAAGCCAGGCATCGAAACTTGAAAAGTAATGCACCAGGGACAGGCTGCTTACGGCCGGTCCGATGACAAACGTCAGCAAGACACTCACCACAATCAAAGCTGGAAAAATCCGCAGGATACGTGCTGTCGCATAGCGCACAAGGTTTTGATTGCGTTCGAGCGACGCCGTGATCAGAAACCCGCTGAACACAAAGAACACGGCCAACAGCAAATCGGCGGCCAAGGCAAACTCTGCGTAAAACGCTTCGATTGAATCAATGGTGACGGGAACCGCCAACAGACAGTGCGCCACCAAAATCCCAGAGGCAGCCAAAAGCCTCAAAAAGTTGAAGCCGTTTTCCCGATTCTCACAAATATTCCCCAGTACATGCATGGCAATCCCCATTCCCAAGCCGCACCTGACGGTAACAGAAAGATGATCGGGAAGGCGGTTAAACCTTTATTAAGGTAAATGCACGCCCAGAGAATGCACTATAAGCCACTGTTTATAATGAAAAATACCCTACTTCAACGCGACAGCCTGCCCCGTGACGGCGGATTTCTCCGCCGCTTCGCCGATCAACACAGACCACAGGCCGTCTTCCAAACTGACCTCCGGGGCGCTGATCTCTCCCCGCACCAATTGCAAGAAGCGCTGATGCTGGAAGAAGCTTGAACCGTGATGATCTCCGGCTTGCAAGATCGCGTGATCCACTTCGACGGGCTCAATGCGTTCCTGCTTGGCGACACGATCCGAGAAGACAAGCTGAGACGTTTGCTCCTTACCGTCTTTGGAAAACCGGGCAGGACCGGGCACACAGGCATCGATACGGGCTTTGGGCCCGGTGACGGAGACAACTTCCTGCCACTTCGAACCTTCTGCAAACATGCATAGATCGAGCATGCCTCTTGTGCCATTTTCAAAGTCAATGACGACAAATGCATTGTCGATAATGTCCGGTGTGCGACCGTCATATGTCTCGTCTTGATGATTCACATCGGCGGCGGCGGAGGCGAATACCCGAACCGGATCGCTTTGCATAACCAGGCGCATCAAGTCCCAGAAATGACAGCATTTCTCCACCAGAGTGCCGCCGGTGCGTTCGTTGAAACGGTTCCAATCGCCGACCTTGTCGAGAAACGGGAAGCGATGCTCGCGAATGGCAATCATCTTTGCCTGGCCGACCGTTCCCTGCATTGTTTCGTTGATCAGGCGCTGAACGGGCGGCATGTAGCGATATTCCATCGCCACCCATACCGGCGCCGATTTCAACGCAAACTTTGCCAGCACATCACGACAGTCGGCAGAGGTTGTGCAGAGCGGTTTTTCGCACAGGATGGGTTTGTTGACGTCGACCAGGTCGAGCAGGATGTTGTGGTGGGTGTCGTTGGGTGACACGATCACATAGGCATCGCAGAGGTCAGCCGACAGCATCTCTTTGTGATCTGCGAAAGTGGATGCCGGGCCATCTGTCATCTGCGCTGAAAGATCGCGCATGCCGACATCGGGGTCAGCGATGGCTGTTACCTGGGCGCCCTCAAGCAGGTTCAGGTTGCGAATATGCTCCTGCCCCATCATGCCGGAGCCGATCAGTCCATAACGAATGGTCACATCAAATCTCCAGCACAGGAAGCTGCATTTCGGCGGCGATGCCGAGCAGAATTTCGCGGTGGTCGCCATAGGTCAGCGCCATATGATGCTCCAAACCACTGTTGATCAGATCCGGCAGCACGTCGCTGACGGCACGATCAAAACGTATGACACCCGACGTGCCGGTGAAGGCCATCGGCCGCTGCAGCATGTCGCCACCCGACAGGATCATCTTGGTTTTGCCGAAACTTTGGGAAATCCGCATCAGCGTCACCCGCCCCGGTTTCAGAGGAAATTCGTAGAGCAGTGGCATTTTGCGGTTGGTGTGGATCGTCGCCGAGGGATCGACCGTCTCGTCCCGCATCGACAGCGGCGCCTGACCGCAATGCCAGACCACGCCGGTATTGTCGTTGGAATCCATGTCGACCAGATCGGTGAGAAAGACCGGGGCTCCCGACGCTTCCTGCAGGATCAATTGGGTCAATGCACCATAAACGTCGGCCTCACAGGCACAGGGGGTCTTGTTTTCCCCCAGCATCGAAGCCGGGCCACAGACCGCACCGCCATATTCGGTGAAGGTTTCTGGCCAGCAGCGCAAAGCAAAAGCCTGATAGTTGCCCGAACTGCGAATGCCGTCGAGCGCCGCCTTCAGCCGCAAAGACCGGTCGAGTTCTTCCTGATCCACCTGATCCAGATCGGGCAAGGCATCGGCCGCCACCTGACGGATTTGCGCCACTTCAGCGGCATCCGCCTTCTTTGCCTGGTCAAACAGCTGTGGCAGTTCCAACTCGTCAACCTCAACACCCGCCAGCTGCTGCAATTGGGCACTGTCATAGGCGCAGGTGTCAAACCCATCTGGATGGG
Source organism: Rhizobiaceae bacterium (assembly GCA_013214695.1). Classification (GTDB taxonomy): domain Bacteria; phylum Pseudomonadota; class Alphaproteobacteria; order Rhizobiales; family Rhizobiaceae; genus Pseudahrensia. The sequence goes on from JABSRX010000026.1 coordinate 7,984, forward strand.
CGCCGATGCGGCCAATGCGTTTGCCGTGCAGGTTTGCGACGACGGTTTTGGCGCTGTCATTGGCCACAGCGTCTGGCGCTGCGGCGCTGAGCGGGGTGGTGACCGTCTCACCGTTGAAAAGAGACGCGATCTGATCACCGGTTACACTATCGGGATCGGCATACAGCCAGGAAAAGGCCTGCTGGCGCAGACCAAGGGCGTGGCTGGCGAGGTTCAGTCCGCAAAAGGAATTCAGACGAAGACGCCCCCCTTCCCGCGGTTCCGGGATCGCCCAGATTGCCAACGGTTTTTCCAGGCTGTGCGCAGCCTCGGCGATCAACGACGCGTCGGTGAACGTGACCTGAAGAACCAGCAAATGATCGATGTTGCTGTGGTTGAGTTCGGTAACGGCTTGCCGACCGGCCTCCATGTCCATCAACAAATCGCGGGGGCCGACGAACTCCAAATCCGACCCGTTGGCGGACAGCGCCGACAGCATCGAGGCCAGTTTCGCTTCAGCCAGTTCGACATCGAAAGTCGGGCGCCCGAGAGGCAATAATCCGATTTTTGGCATCGGTCCCTACATCCCCTCGTAGCCATGGCGGAAACTGGCATCTGCCGGTGCAAATCGGGCACCGCCTTCGCCGAAACAGGGGTGCTTGCTCCAATCCGCGGCGGCGGCATCTGCCAAGGCGGAGATGTCACTCATATAGGCAGAGGAATCGCCGCGCAGATCGCGCTCAATCGCCTCCCAGTCCGGATAGTGATTGAACGCGTCCAGCCAGATGGCGCGGCCTGCCAAAAAGCCGGACGCACCGGCCTTGAAAGCATGATCAAGAACGTTGCGGAACTCCGCCTTGCCGGCACCGGCCGACAGCATCACCCAGGGGCGGCCTGCCAGACGGCCCATCTCGTCGAAAATGGCCTGAACTTCCGCAGATCCATCGGCATCGGCCGCATTGACCGGGCTCTCCAGCTTGAAGACATCGACGCCATAGTCCGGTTTGGCAAATTCTTCGACCGACTTCAAAACGTCGTCGGCCTTCTTGCCCTTCATCTCGACATAATCCTTGGTCTGATGGGCATCGGAAGCTAGCGGATAGACCAGCAATTCAAACAGGAACGGGATATCGTATTTGGCGCACTCTTCGCCCAGACGTTTGGTGTAATCCTGCTGTGCCTGACAGACTTCCTTGCTGGCGTCAGGACGATACCAGGCCAAAACCTTGACCGCGTCGCCGCCCATGCGCTTGATCTTGTTGACCGACCAATCGTCAATGTCGGAAGACAGGCGCCCGCCTTCGGTTTCCTGAAACAAAGAATCTTCCAGCGTGACGATCAGGCCTTTGCTCGGGGCGTATTGGTCGATGGCCTCCGGAATCGCGTAATGCGGGTCGAGCAGCATGGCCGTGCTCTGATCCTGCAATGTTTCGACAAGCAGACGCTTGAATTTGGCGACTTCGCCCCATGGCGCAGTATCAACGCCATGGTGTTTGGCAATGGGGTTCTTGATCGGTGGCCGCTGATCGACCGCCGTCATCTTGAATATCCCCTTTTCGTCGGCCATGCGGCGCATGCCCCACAGTTTGCCCGGTGTCAGTTGCATGCATTATTCTCCCGCATAAATGTTTGGAGTTCCTAGTCGACCTTCAGGCCACTGGGAACAGATGTTGGTCTGCCAAGACGGCCCTTGATGGAGTCCGTCCCGGTCAGAGATTTCAAAAAGGCGATCAGTTCGCCGACTTCCTTGTCGTTCAGGTCGACAGGTTCGATATCGACCTTGGCGCGCAGGCGTGCCCGCTCGCGTTTGTCCTGCAAGGATACAAAGTCAATGGCCTCCAGCCATGGCACATCCGGCAGATTTGCCATTTCCGGTTTCCAGTTCTCCCAGCCCTGAGCCGGATTGAGGTGATGGCGCACAATGCCTTCAAGCGTCGGATAGGCGCCGTTGTGTCCATAGGGGCCGGTCAGTTCAACATTGCGCAATTGCGGGGTGCGGAAACTGTAAGCGTCCTCCAGACGGTCGCTTTCCCCCATATGGCCGACATCGCGGACATAGGGATCAAACAGTCGGGTGCGGCCAGGGCCGAAATGCGGCAGCGCCAGGGCATGGAATTTCTGGTCCGAGAACAGCTTGCCCGAATGGCAGGAAGCGCAGTTGGCCTCGCCGAAAAACAGTTCCAGCCCCCGCTTCTCTTTATCTGTCAGGGCGTCCTCGTCGCCGGCGACATAGGCATCATATCGGCTGTCATAGGACTGCCACTCAAAATTCTGAAAGGCGGCCAATGCCCGGGCAATGTGGGTGATGTTGACCTGAGGTGCCTCGTCGACATCGTCAAAGGCCTCAACGAACATCTTACCGTATTCGGGAATGATGCGAACCCGCTTGGACAGGATCGGCCAGACATTGTCGATCCGGTCATGAGCCGCACCGGCGACCTGATTTTCCTTCGGATTACCCGCCATCTCAAACTGAGACGTCATCGGGAACAGGGCCTGAACGGCGAGGATGGTTGTCAAACCAGAGGGCAGCCACTCCTCTGCGGGTGAATCGAAGCCGTTGTCGTAGACATCGGAAAAACTCAACCTGCCGTCGTGGAACAGAGTTGTGATTTCCTTGGCACCAAGGTTCCACAGCGCCGAGGCGTTGCGCGGGATGCGCTTGCGAATGCGGTCATCGCCCTGGCCGGCCGTGCGCTTTGGACCAAGGCCTTCGCCCCCCTCACCAATGCCCAGCGACAGGCCGTCGCCGGTGCCAAAATCAATGCTGTGGCAGGTAGCGCAGGAGATATTGCGGTTGCCTGACAGGATGGGATCATAGAACAGAAGCTGGCCAAGTTTGGCCTGCTTCCTATCGACTGGAAAAAAGTCTTCTTGCGTCAAAGGCGCAGGAATTTGAGTTGCTTGCGCGGCCGACGTCGCGATATTCTGGGCCGCAACAAGCATCATCAAACCCGCACACAAGGAACCAAAATGCGTAAGACACTTGTCTTTCTGGCCTGTTTTCTTCCCAGCGTTGCGCAGGCCGAAATCGAAACCGGCCGCGATCTTATGGACGCCAAAAAATACAAAGAAGCGATGCAGGAACTGCTCCCGGCGGCGCGGTCCGGAAATGCCGACGCGGAGGAGTTGATCGGCGTGATGTACGCCTTGGGCCTGGGGGTTGAGCGCGACGATGTGCGCGCGTTCGAATGGTACTTGCGTTCGTCTTTGAAGGGACATCCCGGCGCCCAGTCTGGAATTGGTTGGTACTACGAAATCGGCCGGGGCATGCCCGCGCCCGATCTGGTCAGAGCTTATACCTGGTACGTGCTGTCGGCGATCGGAGGCGACCCCGACGCGGCCATATCTCAGGAAGAGGTCGTGAAGAAAATGACCCCGGAACAAATCGAAAAAGCCCATATTCTGATCGATGATTACAAGGCGTGGCTTTATCCATTTCGGTAAAATCTGCACGCGAGGAAAAACGTTTTACGCTTGAGATCGGGCCGCCGCAGACACCTGCGGCGGCCCGAATTTGTTTTACTCGATGTCTTTAGCAGCACCGGCATTGATGTCGGCTTCTGCATCAGCGACAGCAGCTGTCAGAGCGTCAAAGGCTTCTGGACCGCCTTTAACGTTGGCCTTGAACCAGTCGTATACAGGCGCAGCAGCGGATTTAAACGCAGCTTTCTGCTCTGGGGTTGGCACGTACAGGTCACCACCACCTGCGACAAAGTCCTGATAGGCTTTGATCGACTTACGCTTTGGCGAAGCAAATGTTGCCTGCTGCAGAGCAGCAAAGCCGTCGACGACAACGCGACGCAGGCCTTCTGGCATAGACTTGAACTTGGCGTTGTTCATCCACCACAGCGCACCCATATAGGCGTGGCCGTCGAGGGTGACATACTGCAGACCAGCATCTGGGAACTTCATGCCCATGATATCGGTGATGCCGTTCTTGGAACCTTCAACAACACCAGTCTGGAACGAGGTGAACAGTTCAGGCCATGGAATCGGCGTTGGGGAAGCACCCAGTGCGCGGACCAGTTCCTGCGGCAGATCGGCAACAACAGTACGGATCTTCAAACCTTCCATGTCGGATGGGTTGGCAACACGACGCTTGGTGTTGGCAAAGTTACGCCAGCCACCTGTGTTACCGATTGTCATCAGACGGATGGCATCGCCGGAATCAGCCAGGGCCATCTTGCGGATTGTGCGGGTGAAGTCGCCAGCCAGAACATGTTCGGCAATGCGGTCGTCAGCCATCAGATATGGCAGGTCGAGCACCTGAACATACGGGAAGATGCCGGAAGCACCACCGGATGTGGAGATGTAGACGTCGATGGAACCGTCAGCCACACCCTGCAGACACTCAGCGCCCTTCGAGCAAAGCTGTGTACCAATGAAGAGTTCAACGGCGATGGCACCGTTGGAGGCAGATTCTACATAGTTCTTGAAGACAACCAGACCGTCATAGTCTTCGTCGTTTTCGTTTGAGTTGGCGGTTGCCCTGATGGTGTAGTCAGCGGCGATCGCTGCCACAGAAGTCGTTGCCAGCATGGCTGCCAGCGTGACTGTTTTCAAAAAGTTTTTGACCATAAGATTCCTCCCGGTTGGTCGCTTTCGAGTTTCTTCACTGCACAAACCCCGTCAGACGAGGAATGGTCATTGAAATTGCAGGTACGTAGGTGATCAGAAAAATGACGGCGATTTCAACGGCCAAGAATGGCAGAATGGCCTTTGAAATTGTTTCGACTTTTTCTCCACTGACCGACGATGCCACAAATAAAACCAGTCCCATGGGGGGTGTGGCAAGGCCGACGGTTAGGTTTACGCTCATAATGATCGCAAAGTGTACAGGGTGAACGCCAAGCTCGATGAAGATTGGCGCCAGAATTGGACCCAGGATGATGATCGCTGGACCGGCATCCAGGAACATCCCGACGATGAACAGAACCAGGTTGATCAGGAACAGCAGGATCAACGGATCATCCGACAGGCCGAGAATAGAGCTGGCGAGTTGTTCCGGGGCGTGGCTGAGGCTGACAACGGTCTTAAATGCAACCGCCGCGCCGACCAGCAACAGAACGGTGGATGAGCCGAGCGCTGACTTGGTCAGGATCGACGGCAGGTCCGACAGCTTCATGCTGCGCAGGACGAAGAACGAGATGATCAGCGCATAGGCAACAGCCACCGCGGAGGCTTCCGTTGGCGTGAACACCCCAACCAGAATACCGCCGAGAATGATGATCGGCGTCTGCAGTGGCGCCACGGCGCGTTTGCAGATCATGCGGAAGTCGTTTGAGACCCGCTTGCGCTGATCCATCAAAATTACATGGGCGATCGGCAGGAAGACGGCCATCAGGATCCAGCCGTTGATGTCGAAATCCATCGCGTCGCCAACCAACAGCTCGATGCCCTTGTAGATCATCAGCAGGAAGGCAGCGAGATTGATGCGCAGCAGGACGAAAGATACCCAGTGTTCCAAGGGGCTGATCGACTGGTCTTTTTTGACGATGCGCTCGGCCTTTGGCAGGTCGTAACGGTCGGCTAGCAAACGGACCATCACCATCAGACCAACACCAACCATGATGCCCGGCAAAATACCGGCCAGGAACAGCGCCGCAACGCTTTCACCCATCACATAGGCGTAGATGATCATGATGCCGGAAGGTGGAATGATCGGACCAATCACCGAACTAGCCGCTGTGATCGCAGCCGCAAATTTGCGGCTGTAGCCGTTCTTCTCCATTGCCGGGATCAGGGTTGACCCCAGCGCCGAGGTGTCAGCTACAGCCGAACCGGAAAGACCCGCGAACAATATGGAGGAAAGAATGTTCACGTGGGCCAGACCGCCGCGCAGATGCCCCATCAAGGCCTGCGAGAATTCCACCAGACGAATCGTGATGCCACCGCGGTTCATCATCTCCCCTGCCAGCATGAAGAACGGCAAAGCCATCAGCGGGAATGAATCCATGCCGTTGTAGACATTGCGGTACAGCAAGGCGATGTCGCGCTCCTGGCCGTTCAGCCAAAGCAGCAGTCCAGGTGCAACAAGCAGGGCGAAGAAGACCGGCAAGCCGATCATCAGGAAAATCAAAAAGACGGGAAGAAACCAAACAAGCATCAGTCAGCTCCTGCAATGACGACCTGGCCGGTATCCGGCAGTTCCTGGTCGGGATTCAGCAACAGGATGATGTTGCGCAGTATCAGTTCGATATTCACCACGAAGATCATGATGACGCCGAACAGGAGAGAGCCGTACATGTAGCGCAGCTTGACCCGAACAGATTCACCACCCACCCAGTCGAGCGGGATCCGCATGGCCGAGGCGTCAAAGTTGCCGCCAAATCCAAACGTATGGTTCCAGCCAAACTGGATGCAGACATACATGACAACGGCCGAGAGCAGCAGCAGCACGAGAGACAGCACGTGGCCGAGACGTTTCGGCATCGCCTGCGGCAACATTTCGATGGCGACAAATCCGCCCCAACGCATCGCTGATGGAGCGATCATGCCGGTCATCCACAACATGCAGAAACGGGCGGCCTCCTCCGGCCAGGCCAGCGCGTTGTTGAACACGTAGCGCATGATCACCTGCAACAGGATCACCGCCACCATCACGGCAAGGGCCATCCAGGCGATGTGCCGGCCCAGCATCAGCACAACCGAAAGCACCGCAGAAAACGGTCGTAATATTGAAGTCAACAAAGCTGCCACGGGCATTCCGCCTTTCCGCTGCCGTTCCCCTTCGCCCCCAAGGGGACCTCCCAAAAGCGACTGGCAGACACTTGATCGTTGCTTTTCCCCTCAGTCAAACAACGATGATTCAATGATAGCCAACACCACTTCAGCAAAAATGGTACCGGTATCATTTTTTTGAGTCAAGGGAGGTTTCTTCCCCGACCTGTTGAAACTCTCTTCCCCATTTTGCTCCCACCGGCGGTTTCTGGACAGCCATCAGGCCGACTCCCGTTCCACCAAACTGAAGCCCATGTCGAACACCCGCTCTTCAACCGGCTCGCCCCGCAAGGTCGACAACACAATGTCGGCCACCTTGCTGCCGATCGCGCTGCGCGGCACGCCGATCGTGGTCAGCGACGGTTTGATCAAGCTGGCCAGACGCTCATCATCGAATCCGGCAACGGCGATGTCCCCCGGCACAGACAGTTCCTGACGGTTGCACTCCAGCAAGGCGCCGAGCGCCAGAATGTCGGACGCTGCAAAGACAGCGTCGATCTTCCTGCCAACCGCCAGAAGCTCACGCATCGCCAGTGAGCCATCTTCAAACTCAAACGGAACGTCGCGGATCAACTGCTCGTCCACCGGCAAGGCGTGATCCTTGAGCGCCGCCCGATAACCGTGCAAACGGCTCTGGGTCCGGTCGTTGTTTTCCAGAAGACCACCAATGAAGGCGATGCTCTTGTGCCCCTTGCGGCACAGGTAATCGGTCATCGAATAGGCCGCGTCGAAATTGGAAATGCCGACGCAGGCCCCGAGCGGTTCTTCGCTGACAGACCACATCTCGACGATCGGTATGTCGGCGTTCTTCAACAACGCGTTGGTGTGCTCGCTGTGCATGTGCCCGGTCAAAACGATCGCGTCGGCGCGTCGTGAAAGGAATGTCCGGACCAGCGATTCCTCGATCTGGGGAGAGTTGTCACTATAACCGACCAGCAGTTGATAGCCGGAATCGCGCAAACTGTCGGAAATCGACTGCAACGTGTCAGCGAAAATGGAGTTTGACAGATTGGGCAGGATCACCGCCACAAGGTGGCTGGCATTGGTCGCCAAGGTTCCGGCCGCGAGATTGGGGATGTAGTCCAGGCGCTGGGCAGCATCGACGACTTTTTGCCGGGTGCCGGGCCGCACTTTGCCGGAGCCCTGCATCGCCCGCGAAGCGGTCATCGGCGATACACCTGCGGCCTTTGCCACATCCCTGATGGTCGCCCGTTTTTCACTTCGCTGCCGCATCGGATCCCGATTTTGGAGACTCAAAAATCGCACAAATCGTAAGCACAAAATTTCAGCAAAACCAAATCAGCGGCCCGGCGGCGAGATGTCGATGGCCAAAGAGAAGCAGAAATTCATCGATTAATCAGATGTTTGTAAGTTTCATGGGTTTTGTCGTTCCGCCGTTTTGTCAAGCTCCTCAAGCTGCGTTAGCTTGCGGTCAGAACCTAAACCGCTTGGGACGATTGAGCGCTCCATCCGGTTTTGCCGAGGAGGAACAGCATGGACGCTTACGCGGAAAAATACGATCTCGGTGGCCACACCTTTCCGGTGACGACGCACTCTCAAGAGGCGCAAAAATGGTTTGACCGGGGCCTGCTCTGGACCTATGGCTACAACCACGAAGAGGCCGTTTCGTGCTTCCAAAAGGCCCTTGAGGCCGACCCCAATTGTGCGATGGCGCATTGGGGCGTCGGCTACGCGTCTGGGCCGAATTACAACATGCCCTGGCATCTGTTTGACACCCGCAACCGCGCCAAGGCTTTGACCGCGGGATACCAGTCCTCACAAGCCGCATTGAAATTGACCGACGGGCTCACCGATTGGGAACGGGCCCTGGTGGAAGCCTTGCCGAGCCGCTACCCGCAACTTGAGTTGATCGACGACATGCGGCCCTGGAACGACGATTTCGCAGACGCCATGCGCGACGCGTACCAGAGCCATCCAAACAGTTTGGAAGTACAGACCATTTTTGCCGAAGCCCTGCTCAACCGGACACCCTGGAAAATGTGGGATTTACAGACGGGCGAACCGGCCGAAGGTGCGTCCACCAAGGAGGCTCAGGACGTGCTGGAAGCGGCGATGGCACAGCATCCCGACGCGATGCAGCATCCCGGCATTTTGCACCTCTATGTCCATCTGATGGAAATGTCGCCACACCCGGAGCTCGCCCTGAAAGCCAGTGACGTGCTGCGCACCCTCGTTCCGGCGGCCGGCCATCTTGTGCATATGCCAACCCATATCGACGTTCTGTGTGGGCACTACCAAAACGTCGTTCACTGGAACGAGGCGGCGGTTGAGGCCGATCAGATCTATTTCGAGGAAAACGGCGCTTTCAACCTCTATTCCGGGTACCGGCTCCACAACTTTCACTTCGTCATCTACGGGGCATTGTTCCTGGGTCAAATCGAACCCGCGTTGAAGGCAATCCGCGGTGCCGAGGCCACCGTGCCCAACGAAATGCTGCAGGTGGAGAGCCCGCCCATGGCGGATTATTTTGAGAGCTACTTGAGCCTTGAACCGCACGTTTTGGTGCGTTTTGGCAAATGGCAGGAAGCCATCGACATGCCGTTGCCAGAAGATCCGGACCTGCGCTGCTCACTGACCGCAAATATTCTGTATGCCAAGGGCGTCGCCCATGCCGCACTGGGCAATGTCGCGGCAGCAGAAGCGGCAGAAGCCGAATTCCTGGTCGCCAAAGAAAACGTGCCGAAGAGCCGACAGCTCCATAACAACAAGGTCATCAACCTCCTTGAAATCGCTGCCGCCATGCTGCGTGGCGAAATCCTCTACCGCAAAGGCGAATTCGATGCCGCGTTTGCCGAATTGCGGCGCTCCGTCGAGCTGGACGACAACCTGCCCTACGACGAACCCTGGGGCTGGATGCAGCCGACACGCCACGCGCTTGGGGCCCTGCTGCTGGAACAGGGTCGCATCGACGAGGCCGAAGCGACCTTTCGGGAGGATCTCGGGCTTGGTGGCAAACTCAGTCGCGCGTCGATCCATCCCGACAATGTCTGGGCCCTGAAAGGTTTGCACGACTGTCTGAAAGCCCGCGGCGACGGCGGCGAGCTGCTGCAGATAAAACAACGCCTTGATCTGGCCAATGCACGCGCCGACCGGGAAGTCAGCGCCTCATGTTTCTGCGCTCAGGCGGCGCTTCGGGCCAATGCCTGAACATGTCCAATCTGTGATAGTAGCCGCTGACACAATATGGCACCGTTGGTCCGTTCATCCGCCGCAAAAGTCCGGACGCCGTCATGCTGAATCGTGATCAAGCCCATTTCCTGTTGCTCAATGTGGGCCACTTTCTGGATCACCTTTTCACGCTGATCTTTGCCACTGTGGCGGCGCTTGCCCTGCATCGCGAATGGGGCGTTGGTTATGCAGCCCTGCTCGCTTACGCGACACCTGGCTTCTTTGCCTTTGGCCTGTTCTCGCTGCCCGCTGGTTGGCTGGCCGACAAGTGGAGCCGCGATAGCATGATGGTCGTGTTCTTCATCGGCATCGGCCTGGCGTCGATCGCCACCGGGTTCGCCAACTCGCCGCTGCAGATTGGGGTTGGCCTGTTCGTCATCGGCATGTTTGCCGCCATCTACCATCCCGTTGGCCTCGCCATCGTCACCATGAAGTGGCGCAACACCGGCATGCGGATCGCCACAAATGGTGTTTGGGGCAATCTCGGCGTCGCCTGCGCGGCCCTGATCACCGGTTATCTGATCGACAATGGCGGCTGGCGGCTGGCCTTCTACCTGCCCGGTGTGGTGTCGATCGGTTTTGGCCTCGCCTATTGGGCACTGCAGCGCGACGTCATTTCGCTCGACCGCAACCCTGACAAATCAGCCGCCAAACCCGATGAAGCGCCTGCCTCCGCCTCGCATCGATCATTGCTGATCCGGGTGTCGGTGATTGTCTTCGTCACCACCGCCGTCTCATCGATCATCTTCCAATCAACGACCTTTGCCCTGCCCAAAATCTTCGACGAGCGCCTGCAGGGATTGGTCGCCGATGTCGCCGCACTCTGGTCGGGTACCGGGGACGGTGCCTATGTGGCAACGGTCCTGGGTTCCCTGACCTTCCTTGTCTTCGCCGTTGCCTCAGGCGCCCAGTTGATTGTCGGCAGTCTTCTGGATCGGTTTGGTCCACGGCGTGTCTTTATGGTGTTGGCCACCATGCAACTGGTGTTCTTCGCCCTGATGCCGGGCCTCAATGACGGCATTGCTTTTGCGGTGGCGCTTGGCTTCATGCTGGGCGCGTTCGGACAGATTCCTATCAACGATTACATGATCGGCAAAATGGCGAGCGGCGCCCACCGTGCCCGCATTTACGGCATCCGCTATGTAGTCGCCTTTTCGGTTCTGGCGGCGACGCTGCCGCTGGTCGCCTATGTCTATCAAAACTGGGGTTTTGACACCCTGTTCCAGATTTTGGCTGCCGCTGCCTTTGTCATCCTGTGCGCCGTCTCCCTGTTGCCGAAGGTTTTGCCCACTCCGCAGCTCCAGGAAACAACCACAAAAGCCACCGCCTGAGCGGCGAGCGGCGAGCGGCGCTTGTTGCCCGGCTAGTCTTTACGTCCCAGATGGGCCTTTAGCTCGGCGTTTTCGGCCCGCAGCTTTGCCAGTTCCATCTGAATGGGCTTCAGTTCTTCCTGCAATTCCTCAACCGTCAGACGCTGCGAAATATGTTGCGGGCAATTCCAATCCAGCGCCTCGACTGAAATGACCACAACCCTTTCCGGTAGAGCCCGATAGTCGGGATCTTTGACCTTGGTCAGCAAAAGCGGGTCGTCCTTGGCCCCCACGAGCTTGGCCCGGCCCCAGACCTTTAGGCGCCGTCGGTTGGGATAATCCATCAGGATCATGGCGATGCGATCGTCGTCGCGCAGATTGCCGGTGCTGAGATATTGTCGGTTGCCCCGGTAGTCCGCATAGGCAATCGTCTGGTCATCCAAAACACGCAGAAACCCTTTGGGCCCGCCCCGGAACTGGACATAGGGCCAGCCACCGCTTGTCACCGTAGCTTGATAAAACCCATCGCGCTCGCTGATGAACTGCTGCTCTGCCGGGCCGATGCGGTTACCGCTGGCCTCGTCTGGCCCCAGAAATCCGGCATAGTGTTCGGCCGACCCGTTCTTTTCCTGCTCGGCCAAAACGGTGGGGGTGAATGCTATTTCAGCGAAAGAACGCGACATATCGGTTTCCAATCTGTTGCAACTGCGGGGGTGCGCGGGATTGCTAGATAGGCACTGCAGCCATCACTTTTGAGCCCAATGCCGAAAGTGTGAACTTGTACGATGTCACGCTTGCACTGTCACCACACCCGCATCT
>JABSRX010000258.1 GCA_013214695.1 Rhizobiaceae bacterium
GGTGGGTCTCCCGCCTATGCGGCTTGCAGCATGGCGCGCACATCCTCCTGGGTGACAGGTTGCGGGTTCCAGTAGGGGTTTTTCACCGCCAGTTCGGAAACATCGTCAAGATTGGCTTCGGTGACCCCCAGATCGCGCAAGGCCAAAGGCGCGTTGAGTTGCTTGGCAAAGGCATAGAGCCCCTGCCCGGCCGATTGCGCGCCCAGCATATCAGCAATCGGGGCCAGCTCTTTTGCCGCGGTCCGCTCGTTGAAGGCCATGGCGTGGGGCAGGATGATCGCGTGGGTGTCCGCATGAGGCAGATTGAGGCTGCCACCCAGCGTGTGGCAAAGTTTGTGATGCAACGCCATGCCCACACGTCCAAGCACCGTGCCACACAGCCAGGCGCCGTAAAGGGTTTCCTGCCGCGCGGCCAAATCCGCCGGGTCATTCAACACATTCGGCAGCCCCTGAACGAAAGCCAGCAGGCCGTCCTTGGCCATCTGCGTACTCTCATCGGTGCGGTTTTGGGCGTACAATGCCTCAGCCGAATGGGCCATGGCATTCAGAGCACTGGTCACGGTCATCGCCACCGGCAAGGTGCGCACCAAGGTCGGATCATAGAGGATGACTTCCGGCAGGACCTTGGCATCCACCAGGGTTGTCTTCACCCCGTCTTCGGTCTGGCCCAGAATAGGCGTGGCCTCGCTGCCGGCATAGGTGGTGGGAATAACGATCTGCGGCAGATCGGTGCGCAGCGCGATCGCCTTGCCAAGACCAATGGTCGATCCGCCCCCGATGGAAACGACACAATCCGCATCAACCGACGCCGCGTGCGCGACGGCTTCTTCGCTGACCTGCGTCGGCGTGTGCATGGTTGCCCGGGTGAACAGACCCGCCGACAGGCCTCCGACTTTTTCAGCCAGCGACAGGGCGGTGTCCGATTGTTGCGGGGTGGAGAGGATCAGAGCCCGTTTGCAGCCCAGCCGCTCGATTTCGTGCCCGGTTTCATCCAATACACCGACGCCAAACCGCACCCGGACGCCGGTTTCTTCCAAATGGTATTCCGCATGATCGGTCGATTGCTTCGGTTGTGGCAAAGCCATCGGCACCTCCGTCGTTGTTTTGGACGGAAACGTAACAGGATAAGATAACCACTTGATCGAATTTCAAAGATGTAACATAACGCAAAGCTATGAAACTGGATCCACGCCATCTCGAAATCCTCTCCGCCATTGTCCAGCACGGTGGATTGACCGAGGGTGCCCAGGCTTTGAACAAGGCCCAGCCCAGCGTCTCGCGCACCGTTGCCTTGTTGGAAGAGCGCATTGGCATGCCGTTGTTTGAAAAGGGACGCCGACCGCTGCGTCCAACGGAAATCTGCGTCGCCCTGGCAGCAGAAGGACAAAAGATCCTGCAGGCGAACAACACGGCCAGCGCCTTGGTGGCCAGCTATTCCGGCGGTAAGGCAGGTGTCATCCGCGTTGGCGGCACGCCGATTTTCATGGACGGTGTGGTGTCGCATATGATCGCCAAGTTTCAGCTTGCCAACCCGGCCGTGCGCATCGACCAAAGCTACAGTTATGTGCAGGAACTGGAGCGGCAGCTGGAGGCCGGCACCCTGGATCTTGGGATCACGCCAATGGAGCCTGAGGCGGTCGGTGAGGACTATCACTTCGAGCAAATCCTACCCGGAAGGAATGTCATTGTTTGCGGGGTCACACACCCTCTAGCTCAGCGCTCCTCGCTGAAACTGTCTGAAATTGCTGACTTTCCCTGGATTGCCCCGCCGGTAACCAGCCCCCTTTATCAGGATCTGCGCACGGTTCTCAATTCGATTGGCGTCACCGATTTCAAGGTCAGTTTCACCGGCGGTTCCTTGGCTTCTATCGTCAACATCCTGTCGCAAAGCGACAGCCTGACAGTACTGCCCTTGTCGGTGCTTTTCATGCTGCGCAAACAGAGCGCGGTCTCCGCACTGTCGGTGCGCATTGGCCATCCGACCCGGCAGCTTGGCCTGCTGACCCACACCGAAGCTGCCGAACGCCCATCGGTGCAGCGTTTCAAGCGCTTCATTAAAAACGAATTCGATTCCTTGTCCTCGACGATCGCCCACCACGAGCAGAATTCGATCTGGCGCAGCTGATAATCGGGCATTGTATTCCAGTTGACCGGACCGTACGGCCTTTGAAACTTGGCGCCCGATCGGCGGCGCCTTGGACAACCAAGATATCGGAATCGGCAGGACAATTGCCCTTAACATAACTCAATATCATATACTGAGTTGACAATTCGATATTATAGCAAATTTTCCGATCTAGCCTTTTGGGTCAAAGGCAGACCTTTGTCCGCCGCCTGAAATTCACCCGGTCGCGCAGGCGGCCCCTACAGACGGAAATGACACCTCATGAACCAAGCGGTAACCGACAACGAAGCTTTGGACGCAGAAGCCCGGGGCGTGGCCCAGGCGCTTCAGGATGCACAGATCATGGTCGATCAGGACACAATGCGCCTGATCCTGACCGAAGCGCGCACCCATTATGGCTGGAAAGAACGCGACGTGTCTGAGGAAACCCTGCGCGAGCTCTATGACATCGCCAAGATGGGGCCCACATCGATGAACCAGCAGCCGATGCGGATCATCTTCGTGCGCTCGCAGGAGGCCAAGGACCGCCTTGCCCCCTGCCTGATGCCACCCAATGTGCCCAAGATGCAGGCGGCACCGGTGACCGCCATCATCGCCTATGACCAGAATTTCTGGGAGGAACTGCCGAAACTGTTCCCGCCCAATCCAAACGCCTCCGACATCTTCCGCAACAATTCAACCGCCGCGCAGATCAACGCCTTCCGCAACAGCACGTTGCAGGGTGCCTATGTGATGATCGCCGCCCGCGCTGTCGGATTGGATGTCGGCGCCATGTCCGGCTTCGACAATGCCAAGGTCGACGAGGAGTTCTTTCACGGCACCTCGCTGAAATCCAACTTCCTGATGAACCTTGGCTATGCCGACACCACAAAGATCTTCCGGCGCCTGCCGCGCTTTGAATTTGAAGACGTCTGCCAAACCATCTGATCGACCATCCTGGGAGGAGAAACCATGTCCGGTCCAAACATTACCAAAGACGACATCATCGCCGCCTCTGCCGGCATGTTGCACAAACAACTCTACGTCGTTTCGACAACCCCAACCAACGGCATGGGCCCGGTGATGGAGAACATTGAGGAGCACCTAAAGTTCCAGGTCGAACTGGAGCAGAAGGGCATCATGATGTGCGCCGGCCCGCTGTGGGCCGATGACGAGCATACCTGGCATGGCGAAGGCATGGTCATCATCCGCGCCGACAGCCTCGCCCATGCAAAGGAGATCGCCGAAAGCGATCCGATGCATTCATCCGGCGCCCGCAGTTTCACCGTGCGCCCATGGATGCTGAACGAGGGACGCATGACCATCACCGTCGACTTCTCGACCGGCAATTACAAATTCGCATAAGCACCATCAATCGGAGGATAAACATGAAAAAGCTGATCGCAGGTCTGGTACTGAGCCTTGCCGTTGCAGGGGCAGCCCAGGCGAAAACATACAATCTCACAATGGCATCGAGCCATCCAAAAGTGTTGCCATGGGTGGGCCAGCTGTCTTCCCTCGTGGTGGGCGAATCCAACAAGCGTCTGGAAGCCATGGGTTCCGAAGACCGCATCGAGTGGACCGAAAATTACGGCGGCTCGCTTTACGGCTTTAAAGACACGCTGGAAGCTGTCGGCGATGGCCTGACCGATGCCGGCTGGGTGGGCACCCTGTGGGAAGGCTCAAAAATGCCCCTG
>JABSRX010000259.1 GCA_013214695.1 Rhizobiaceae bacterium
CCACATTCGTGTTGAAGGGAATTCCCAGGGAATCAACCTGGACATTGATTTGGATGAGAATCGGCCGGGCGACAGGGCAGCCATCGCAATCCTGGCCAACGAAACATCCGGCAAGGTGTCACTCAATTTCTGGGGGGATATTCAGGCCGTTGAAGGCGCCTACGCAAAGGGCGTCTCGGTCGAGGCCGCCGAGGCTGTGATAGAATATGTTGGCGACATCCAAACCTATGGGCAGAGCAATCAGGGAAACCACGGCATATCTCTCACAGGATCTGCCGAAGTGACCCGCGAGAACCGCCTGCTTCATGTCGACCATCAGGGAAACATATCGATAGACGGTGGGGGTGGCAGAGGCATTGCTGTCTTGGGCAGTGACGCCAACCACGTTCTGATCCAGCACGCCGGCAACATTGAAGTCAACAATTTCAGCGGCGTTGGCATTTGGGGGTCGACGGGGGGTGGCTTCAACACCCATGGCGGCAACATCCGTATCGAAAACCGGGGCAATATGACGGTTGAAGCCACCCACTTCTCAGTTGGTATTGTGGCAAGCGGTTACCTGGAAGGCGTTGACTCAATCGCGGTGCTGCAGGTCGGGGATATCACGGCCACCTCAACCCAAGCGGGAGACAGTTATGGAATCAGGGCCAACAGATCCCGGGCTGAGGGAGGTGAAGTTGAGGTTTTCTTCACCGGAACCATGAACATTCAAGGCAAAACCACTGGCGGGGGGATACGGCTCTTTACCCAGGACAACCGCAGCAGTCTTTCGGCGACATTAGGCGAAGCGGCAACGGGCCTGGATGGCAATCAAAAAACCGGCGCCCATATCACAGCCACCGCGGGCAGCGGCGGCGCCATCGGCGTCGAGTTTGAAGACGGCGATACCAATACGCTCAACACCTACAACGAGGTGACGATTTCAGGCGGAACTTTTGATGTGTTCGGAGGAGAGCGTAACGAGACCATCAACAATTACGGCACGTTGACCATGCTCGGCGATACCGACCTTGGAGAAGGCATCAATGCCTTCAATAATCAGGGCGTCTTCAACTCCGGCCTGACGCTGGATGTCGGTGCTGACACCAACCTGTTCACCAATTCGGGCACCGTCTCCATCTTCGGCGATGACAATATGAACAGAACCGTGCTCACCGGCTCCTGGGATGGGCAACCGAATTCCCGCCTCAGGATCGAAGCTGTGCTCAACGATGGCGTCTCAGATGTCACCGACGTGCTGGCTGTCTCCGGTGACACATCCGGCACAACCCTGGTCTTTGTCTACAACCAGGGTGGCGAAGGTGGCGAGACCGGAAACGGAACCACCGATGGCATCAAGATCACCGAAATCGGTGGCCAATCGAACGGCGTCTTCCAACTCGGTCACCAGGTGTTTGCAGGTCTCGCAGAATACGAACTGGTCAAAGCCGATGGTAAGGACTGGTATCTGCAGACGATACTGGTCGAAGACGATCCAGGCGAGATCGACGACCCGGAGGAGATTGATGATCCTGTAGAGATTGATGATCCCGAAGAGATCGGCGATCCCGAAGAGAACCTCAACAGCATCAACGATTCCGCCATCAGCAGCGTCCAGATCCCCCGCTCCCTGCACAGCTTCGGCACCGCCCTCACCGGATCGCGCAAGGATCGTCTCAGCAGCGGCAGCGGTGAGGCGACCTATGGGCTGGCACTGGATGGGGCCAAAATCCCCGGCAGTTGGGCCAGCATAGTCGGCGGACGCGGCGATGCTGACGGCACCGTCAGCGACGGCATTGTCCGGGGTGGTGTTTTCGGTGCCGACACCTCCCATGAGGAAAACTTCTGGGCCCTCCAAGGCGGCTTCACAGCCTTCACCGCCGATGATCGGCTGACAGGCTCTGTTTTCTTCCATTACGGTGGGATCGACATCGACCACACCAACAAAACCCGCAACCGCTCTGCCGGTTCCACCGACATGACGGCCTGGGGCGGTGGGGTCAGCGTGACTTGGCTGGACCCGCGTGGTTTCTATGTAGATGGCGTGATGACAGCCACGGCCTATGACATCGACATGTTGGATTCCAACGACGACGAGAGCTCAACCGACGCCCGGGCGCAGACAGTATCGGGCGAGATCGGCTATCAACTGGCGCCCATCCGCGAAATCACCGTGACCCCACAACTGCAGCTGACCTACCAGAATCTCTGGATCAAAAGCTACACCGACGCCGGTGGTAACCGCATCGCCTATGACGACGAAGACAGTCTGGAGGTCCGGGTTGGTTCAGCATTTGATTTAGCAATCAATGACTCCGTCAGCCTCTATTCGCAGCTCAATATCCTACACCAATTGTTGGACGCCCCCTCTGTCGCCTTCGGCAGCGATAGCGTCCCCGTATCGATGGACTGGGACGACACCAGCTACGAGGCCCGTCTCGGCGTCAGGCTACGTCCCCAGGGCGCGCCCTATTCCGGTTATGTCGAAGCCAAGTATCAGGCTCCCTTCGACGGCGACAGCGATACGGAAAGCTGGTCCGCAACCGGCGGGCTGGCCTACCGGTTCTAGGAGCGGCGGCAGGTGCGGATCGTCAGCCAAAAAGGATCCACACCGGCCGACAGACGTGCCATAGAGACCCATGCACGTCAAAAAAGTGATTCTGATCTTTCTGCTGTGGTTTGCGGGCCTCGGTGCGGCGGCACAGTTTGCCAAAATTGCCGTGCCGTTCGGCGCGATACAGGCGCTTTATCCGGACCAGGACGCCGAACTCGGCTGGCTGCTGTCACTGATCAGCCTGGTCGGCGCGGTGCTTGGCATTGTCGGTGGCACGCTGGTCAGCGCTCTGGGACCAAAGCGGGTTCTGCTCGGCGGGCTGCTGCTCGGTGGCGCCATATCGCTGGGGCAAGCCAGCCTGCCGGGCTTCGGCCTGATGCTGTTCAGCCGCATACCGGAAGGCCTATCCCACTTGGCCATCGTCGTCGCCGCGCCGACCCTGATTGCCGACCTGGCATCTGAGCGCTATCGCGGCGCGGCCATGGCGCTCTGGGGAACATTCTTCGGCGTCGCCTTCGTACTGGTTGCCGCCCTCAGCGCCCCTCTCCTGGCCCTGGGTGGCCTAACCTATCTGTTTTCAGCCCATGGGATTGCCATGCTCGTCATCGCTCTGCTTCTGGCCCTCGGCCTGGGTGATGAAGGACAGTTCGACACCCCAGAAAACCGTCTGGATCTGACTTTCGTGCTGGACCAACACCGGCGCTCCTACGGCTCCGCCTTCATCGCGGCCCCGGGTATTGGCTGGCTGTTCTACACGCTCACCTATGTCTCGATCCTGAACCTGGTGCCGCAAATGGTGGGCGAGGAAGACAGCGCCTTTCTCGCCGGATCCATGTCGACGATCAGCATCGTCACATCGATGATCTTGGTGCCACTCCTGCTGGTCTTCATGAGCGGAATCGGCGTTGTGGTTCTAGGCTTTGCCACTTCGCTTGCCGTGGTTCTGTGGGCGCTCAGCGGGCCGGATATTGCGCTCGTCGGCATTGCCCTGTTTGCGATGCTGGGCCTGGTTCAGGGCGCCACTTTTGCCGCCATTCCCGAACTGACACAAACAATGCAGCACCGGGCGCTGAGTTATGGCGTGATGGCGCAGACCGGCAATATCGGCAATCTGCTCGGCACGCCGATCCTGCTGGCCATTGTCGGTGCCGGGGGCCAGGCGGCGATGTTCGCATCCGCCGCCGCTGTTTATGTCCTGGCGATCATTGCCCATGGGC
>JABSRX010000260.1 GCA_013214695.1 Rhizobiaceae bacterium
TCCCGATGGCACTGGGCCATTGTCTCCCATCGGTTTCGTCGATGCTTATTTCGGTGCTCAGGGTGCAGTCACGGCCCAGATGCCGGTTGTTCTGACAACCATAACAAACAATGGTTCGACCGTTCAGGGCTCCCTCACGGGCGAGGACAATGACCTCATCGAGGCCGGTCGTCTTGAGCTGCTGCACGGTGCTGTAATCGACGGTGGCGAGGGTTACAACACGCTCGAAATCGATGCGAAGGGTTACTTTGCCCAGCCTAAATCGCTGCAGAACATTCAGCAGATCAACATTGAGAATCTGCCGAACATCTACACCGAAGACGACTTTGGTTCCGGTGGTGGCAACGATCCAACGTCCAACAGCTATCCGAACTTCGGCGACATCGCTGAGTCGACTACGTCTGCGACAATGGTCTTGAACTCCATCGTTGATTTGACGCGCGCCGAAGACATTGAACGCCTGACAATCACCGAAGGCGATTTCTACAACCTCGGTGCGTCCGGTGGTTTTGCACCAGGCACGTTGACTGTCACAGGTGTGCGCAACGGCGCAGAGCTGACGCTAGATGGTTACTTTGGCCAGAACCTGCGGGTGAACTATTCCGGCCAGTCCAATAGCGATGGCATGGATGTGGTTCTGAACGGCGTCACAACCGCCCCCAATGCAAATCTCTACTTTGCGCATAACTCTTCTACGCTGAACATCGAATCCACTGGCGGTGGCAGCACTATTTCCAACGGTAACTTCAGCTTCGACCCGGCAACCGCTAGCACACCGGGTGACGGGGGCAACGTTCGTGTCCTGAACATTTCTGGTGACGGCTATCTGCACATCGAAGGCAGCCTGGGCGGTACTTTGGCCGCCTCCGCACCGGTCGTGATTGACGCCTCTGACAACACCGCTGGTGTGCGTTTGATCGCCGCGGGGTCCGAGGACATCACGTTCACAGGTACTGCGACGGACGATATCTTCCGTGCCGTGACAGCAGATCAGACTGGCACGCTTCCTCCGTCCAACGATCAGGTCATCACCATCGTCAGCAGCGAAGGTAATGACCGGTATGACCTTGCGTCCTACACCGTCGATGCGGCTGCCGGCGACGGCGACAACAATTTCGAGGTGATCGCGGCAGACGCAACCCTCAGCGCCGGTGAGGGGAATAATCACTTTGAGGTGCTTGCTGTAACGGGTTCCATCACAGCGGGTGACGGTGACAACCGGGTTGATCTTGCTTTGGGCGACTCGCCTAACAGCATCTGGCAAGGTGGCGTGACTGGCGGCGGCGGCAATAGCATTGTTAGCGGCGGCGGCAGCGGTGGGACCGCTACGTCGTGGGACGACTTGCCGTCTGAATTCAGCGTGACACTGGGTGACGGTGCCAACGAATTCAACTTCGGCACAGGTGGCCTCGTGGGCGTGGGCTTTGGTGTGGCCATTGATAATGAGGTCGCGGCCGACCAATATGACTCTTCCGTCACCTTTGTTGGTGGTGACGGCGGTAACAAAATCGTCGGTACGGCTCAGACCGTGGACATCACAACTGGTGGTGGTAATGACGCCATCGATGTGGCAGGTGAGGTGATCACCATCTCCACCAACGGTGGCGATGACAAAATCACCATCACCGGCTTTGACGATGACTTTGCCAACGGTAACACCAGCGACGACAGCTTCACCAGCGGCGGCGGCGCGGCGGACCAGCCTAATTCCGATGGTGCAGATCCCTCCACGGATGAGGGGAACCTGAACTTCTTCGAATCCGGTGCACTGCTGAATATCGACACAGGGTCTGGTTCCGCAGACATCTATCTGGGCCGCGGTGGCTCAGACGGAAATGAGGATATCCTGGACGGCCCGATCGGCACGATCATCGCTGAGGATGGCTCTGTCATCACCGGTAGCGACATCACGCTCCACGTGGACACCTTCGCGAACCTCGTGGCCGCTGATCTGTCGGGCATCACCGAGGTGATCATCGACGACGACTTCCTGCCAGCTGATGGCTCCCCGGAATCCAACGACTCCAATGACGGTATGGACCGTGCCTTGCTGACGCTGACCGCGGATCAGTTCCTGGCCATCGGTGCCGAGAACTTCTCTGTCGAAGGGTCCACCTTCAACACCCAGGGCTTCGTGAAAATTGTCATCGATCAGGACATGTCCCTCGACGATTTGGGTGTGGCCAACCTGTCGAATAACATCGATCTCTACATCGAGATCAAGGATGGTGCAGAATTCACGCTGACAGCTCAGCAGCTGCACGAGAATATCGCACGCGACGGGATCGTGCTGGATCAAGACGGGAACACCGACTTTGGGTCTGGTTCCGTTGTGGTGACCGGCGGTGGTATCAACTTTGACCCATACAACGAAAGCGACTTCGCGCAAACCAACCTCAATGGTCGGATCTATTTCGGTGGCTCGCTTTCCAATGATTTCCTGGTCGGTAACCAGCTCTTTAACGTAACAGTGAACTCTGTCCTCGGTGGATATAATCGTCCGGTTGATGTTCTTCCCGTTCAGGTTTTCACTATCGACTCCGACGTGACTCCTATCGTTGACGAAGACCTGTTGAATGGCGCTGAGAGCATCAGCACGTTCCACAACAACATCGAAATCGTTGGTGACAGCGACATCAGCTTTGATGTTCCGATCAACGCAGGCCTGTTCCAGGGCAATTCTGCCAACCTCTTCACCATCGACTTTTCTGAATTGCAGGGGACGGCGACAGGCCTGACCATCGGCAACTTTGAGACTGTCGAAGAGGTCCTCGGGAACGGTGGCGCAGAAGTCTTTATCCACATCGCTGGCGACAGTCAGGATGATGACGACGTCGACATTGGTTTTGACGACGATGACAGCATTGCTTCAGACGACGCTGACGACCGGACCTTCGCAACATCTGGCGTATCTCGCTATGTTGTCACGTCCATCGATGGTGGTCCTGGCTCCGAGCATGCGCCGCAAGGCGATACAGCCACAATCCGCTTGAATGATGTCACGCGTGATGTTGAGATCTTTGCTCTTGAGGGCAACTGGAATGATGAGCTCATTATTCTGAGTGCACCACATGGCCTCGACTTTGAGCTGATTGGTGGCGGTACACTAAAAGCAGAAGGTCCCACGCTTACGTCTAACGTTGGTGATCTGACGGTCGAGTTTAAGCATCCTGGTGCAGTCACAGATGTGGCTATCTTCCACCGTGATGCTGGCGATACACGCCCGATCCAGACAGGCGATATCACGATCAACAATGCGACTACGATCAATATCAACGCGACTGGAGACGATGTTCGGGTGGAGTCCGTCTCGGACGCGGGCGGAGAAACGCTTGATGTGCTGAACTTCACCGCAACTGGTGATTTGACCGTTCAAGAAGCTATGGACGGCTCTCCCTCAACCGGCGCAAGCACCTTTGACGCCTCTGCCGTAGCGGGCACATTCACCGGCACAATTGACGGTGGCCTGATGATGTCGCCAACCGCACCTGCGATGGGCAACAGCTTCAGCTTCCTCGGTGGTGCATCTGAAGATGACCTGACACTGATCAATGTGGATGATGACCGGGCCGGTGTGAACATCGACGGTGGCGCTGGCGGCGCTGCTCTGACAATCGGTTCGAACATCGATGGGGGCGGAGCCATCACAGGCAGCATGGTTGACCTGGATGAATCGACCCTTGCAAACATCACCACCATCTGGGTGAATTCGCTGTCCACCCTGCGCATCCAGCTGGATG
>JABSRX010000261.1 GCA_013214695.1 Rhizobiaceae bacterium
CTGAGCTAAACGATGAAGGTGTGCCGACCGCCCGTGGACGGCCAATGGCATTTGACCAGCGTTAAGAGGTTGGTGGATCGTTTGGCGGCTTAATGGCGGTTTTTGTATTTGGTGCTAAGGCATAGTTTGGCCAATATGACGAAATTATTGCCCGCACGGAAAAGCTACCGCATAGGCTGTCGCAACCGCAAACCGCGCGGATCGATTAAGCTGTTCTGGAACCACCCGCAGAAAAGATTGGGATGCATTGAGCAACTCATCGCCCGAACAACCGCCAGTTTCGACCTTCATGCAAAACGGTGCGGCACCATTCACCTTTTGTAAAACTGTGATGGTTTCATGAACGCCAATCAAATACCCAAGGCAACAGGCTTTTTGGACAGAAGTATTATCTTAATTGCACAATTGGTTCAGCTCAGCTGCTGAATTTGCCTTGGCATTAGGAGCCCCATACCCAAGAGCCATGACAACAGCCACAAGGACCACCTGTGTTAGTTTCAACATGTTAGGGTTCCCTGTTTGCGTATCCAACCACCAGCACAGCTCAGACACGGCGGCCCGGCAATGATCTGGGTCAAATTCTGGTGGCAGGCGGCCCAACATGTGTGAAAACGCACACCTCGCTACCTTTTGTGACATATCGCACGGAAGTCTGGTGTTTGCTGGCCTATGTTGAGTTCAACAACAACGCATCCAGGGAAGTAAAATGTTCATCACAATCACAGCCATCGCACTGACCGCCATTTTCGCCCTGCACGTTCAGCATACGGCCTCGTTTTGATCTCCAGTCCAAAACTGGTGACAATCTCAAAGCCTTGCATTGTTCTCCCACAATGCAGGGTTTTGTGTTTGTGGGGTAAGGGTCATGCCCCCTCGCGCGCGCGTATTGGTTCCCATGGTCATCGAGGGTGCGGCAAGAACTCATCTTTGATTGCTCATCGCGGATCTGTAGCCTCTTAACTGCAGCCTTCGGCATAGCTCAACGATCCTCCCCCAACTTGTTGTGCGAAACTTCCCTCAAGTGTGCCGGTGCTGTGGGAGCCATTAACGGGTCAGCCTTCACGGGTTGGCCCGTTTTTTGTTAAAATCTGATTGGCTCGCGCGTACTGGTAGGCAATTGCAAGGGATGGCCGCTCGGACTGTGATTACGGGGTGTCGAGCGGCCAAGCTTTTCCTTTGTGCGGCCCGCAAGGGACAGCAAACGCGAGCCATCAAAGCTGTACAAATTGTCGCTCAATATTCGTTGACAAGCTCTTAACGGACTGCCTCGCGTGCGTAATCGCAACCGACCACTTCTGCAAAAAAACCGCCATGACGGCGTTCTGAATGGGAGCGCAGCGGCATGGCGGGATAGTTTGCGGGAGGAACTTCCTCCAAACGGGGTCGGAGGTCGTTCCAACCCTTTAACTTTGTCACCACACTGCTTATCCGTAAATCGCCAACAATGTCGCAGTTGCGCCCAAACAAAAGGGCCACCATAGGCTCGGAATGGGGGTGATACTCCTTGGTGGCCCCAGCCAGCCAGTGGCAAACCAGCTGACACTCATATGGTTGCAGCTATCTTGTGGGCCAGCCTTGATCTGGGTCAAGCCAAACTGCCCTCAACTAGTTCTGGCTGATACCCACCTCAGTGCCGGTTGGAGCAAAGCTGAAGCCGCTCCGCTATGTCGCATGTTCGAAAGCGTGGAAAATGTATAAAACGCATTGCGTATGCAACACTCATGCGGATCCTCCGTTATGACGTCTGAAGAAAATAAACTTGCTGCTTTGATCGTGTCAGTGCTTGCAGCGTCTCTTAGCATAACAGCGCTTGTCGCGTTCGACTGATAACCACTTATCAGTACACATAGGTGCTTGCTGGGTGAGAAAGCTCGGAAGCATCAGCTTAGCCAAATCACCTCGAACAAAGGGCCACCGCGCGCTTCGTGTAATGAGACTAGTCTGGTAGACGGTGGCCCCAGTTCGTCAGTGGGATTTTGAGGGTAATACCGACTGACGAATCATATGATACTGCAAATTGAGTCGCGTGTCTTGGCCTGGGACAAACGGGGACGGTTCGACAACAATTCATCTAGGCTTAGGCACAGTAAGTGCGTACTAGAGATTCATTAGTCTATGGCATTGCTTCACAAAGCCTTCCCTTTGTTCTGCGAAATCCCCTCAGATGTGCCAGCTTTGCAAACTTGAGTCAGCCCTCACGGGTTGGCCCTTTTTTTTATCTTGAACCCGCCCCACCAGATGCGGGCCGCTTGTTCGGAGCTTAATCGGGCCATGACGGCCAATTAAAAAAAAGCCCCGCTTGATCGTTTAGAACGGCCAAGCGGGGAAAAGGGAATTGCTGACTTGGGGGACTGCAATTCGATGTGGATGGTCTCCTCCCCCGTCGGTTGGGGATATCGGGGGCAACAAGATGGCGGTCTGTTAAGCATCCACTTTGATGGCGTTGCAATTCGAGTGCCAAGAATTTTCTCAATTATTTCAACAGTCGTTACAATTTGAGCTTTGCAATTTGCAATTTGTTAGCAATTTGCATTCTCGTTTTGCGAAAATGATCCGCATCAATAGCCTTTATCGTGGACCTATTCTCACCAATGAATCTATCGCTGCAGTTTAATGTAGAGGACTTCCATCTGGAGCTAGCGGTCGTGGCCTTTGAGCCTGCGGGGCAGGGCCCTCGATCTGAACTTTAAGAGCTATGCCGGTTTTGAGCATGTCCCCGCCCCAGAATGTCGGCTCCATTAGCTGCTATGCTGCTCAACAGTTCGTTTAGGGGATCGTGGAACTGATGAGAGTTTTCGTTGACGTTCCTCTGAATTGCTTTTCCATCCACACGATCTGCCAGTTCTTTGATCGCCGCCAAGTCACCTTCCTCGGCTTTCTGGAAGAGCTTTCGGGCAACACGCCTCAAACCCTTGCGGTCATCCTTGAGCGCTGCGATCTCCATGCGCAGTGCGTCGGCAAAGGGCTTTTCCTGGCGTCTTCCGCTATTCTTGTTTCCGGCCATTATAAAATCCGTTGAAGACTGAAATGGATCGGCAATTCAGGTTGGAATTCCAAAAACCAATTTGTCGTGCCATATGTCGCAATATGAAAGGTAATTGTCAAATTGACGACATTCAGATCTTTTGGAAAATAGCTAACCGAGCTCCCGCTCGGGGCCTCCTGGACATTGCTTTCGGAGTCCGCTTAGAGCCCATCCTAGTCATTCGCTCAAGATTTCTAGATTGGTAAAATCGGCGCATACCGGACGTTGGTGGTTCTTTTTATTGATCAAATGTGCGAAAACCCAAGCCAAGTGATTTAACCCGGTCATTTCCCGACAAATTGTTGATCTTCAACGCCAAAAGTACTTTCGTTTCCAATGCCGATTGTCGGTGCCAGCTGAAAGTTTTTGAGAAGATCAAGTTCAGGGGAATTGCCCAGTTCAGGAAGGCTGGATTGCGTGGCTCTGTCTCTGACCAATTTTCCTTCCGGATCTCTCACAAGTCCACTTGGAGGAAATTCTCTGGGAATGCCTTCGTAGAAGTATTTATAGACCGGTGGATAATATTGTGGGACTTGTGCAAAGCGGCTCTTAGGTGTTCTGAGCAAGTCACCGCCTGATGATAGGCAAAAGCCTTGGTGATCAGCCCCACCTGAGTGGTCCAATTTGATTGTTAGTGCATGGTCGGCCTCTGGTCCATCGGGACGATGGTTTC
>JABSRX010000262.1 GCA_013214695.1 Rhizobiaceae bacterium
CCCCAAGAACTCCCTCATTGACTAGGGGTCATAAGTTTTTTAAAAAAGTAAAACACAAAAGAGAACCAGTACGAATATCGCATCGGCAGGGCTATGCCGACGCGATCACCGACCCGAGAGTTCTGTCGGCAATTGCCGGAACGCTTTATGGCTCCATAGCAGTGACCTATGTCGAGTGGGCGTCGAATACGGAAGTCGTGGTCGACTGGACAAAAATTGACGGCGTCGAAAGTGCCGAGCGGTTTGCCCAATCCCTGCGCAACCGGCCACGAATGGCCTATGGACGCAATGCCATCGGCACGGCGTTGTTGAGTGGCAAGCAGCTCATCGAAAACAATCAATTTGTCGGGTGGCGCCGGATCATCGACTTTTCCGGCGACAGTCCAAACAGCTATTCCGGACCGTCCATCGCCGAGGCCAGACAAGCTGTTATCAATGCCGGCATCACAATCAACGGGTTGCCGATCCTTTGCCGTTTTTGCGATACGCCGTTGCGCTATGCCAATCTGGCCGAGATTTACGAACGCCAAATCATCGGCGGCCCGGGCGCCTTCGTGGTCACGGCCAAAAGCGAAGACGATCTGGCCAATGCAATTCGCCGCAAACTAATCCTCGAAATTGCCGGCCAGCACCCAGCGCGCAGTTTTGCGCGGAATGGCCGCTGATCCATCGGCGATTCTTGGCCCTTGTTCAAACCGTTCCAGTCGCCGACCATTCTCTGAGAAAGTCGAGCGCACGTCTTAGTTGTGATGACGGGCTGTCATCGCTTCATGCACGGCCTGCATGCCGCGATCGACCATGTCGGTCACTTCATCGGCATGGGTGTGCAGCGCCTGAACAACCTCAGGGTCATCAGAGGTTTGAACAACCACAATGCCCTCATCGGAGGGTTCGATTTCGGTTTTGATCCGGTCCGCTCTTTCAAAAATGATGTCGAGTGTCGGGCTCTGAATGAATATCTTGGGGTCGCGCCCCTCCTCCACCCGGTTGATCATGCCCACCACATGGGACGTGATGACACCCATCAATTCCTCTTCGGCAGAAAAAGTAACGGTCCTGATTCCGTTGGGAAGCTTGGTAACCTTGCGCGAAATATCCCGAAAGTTGCGGAACATGGTCGCCAGTTCGGCGCTTTCTTCTGCCGTTGCATCCAGCCCCCGCAGCCCCGGCATGTTCACCATGTCATGGCCAGTCCCATCAACGCCATGATGCCTGCCCATATGGTGGCGATTTTCGCCTTTGTATCGCTCGCGGTAATGGGCGTTGTCATGATGACCCATGCCATGGTGCATCATCTGGGCAAACGTGCCGCCCCGTTCCAGATAATAGACGCCAGCTGAAACCAGCCCCACAAGACAAAGGCCGATCAAAGCAAACCGCTTATAGCTACCATTCCGCAACATGGTTGATCCTCACGATAAGGGGATTTCTAAAAGTCATATTCATATATTTGCATTACAATGTCGACGAAATTGAGATCCCTTCGCGAAAATAGTGTCGGCTTAGTCAGCCTATCAGACCAGGTCCGCTAACAGCCCGAAGCGAAGCCCAACACTTTTCTGCTTTAGGAAACCTGTGTGTCGAGAGCGGGCGAAATCGCCGCCGAAAAGTACAGGGTGAGACCACACAACTGGTGTACCCCGCTCAAATGGCGCGTTACGGTGACAGCACATTCGTAGGTGGCAATTGGTTGGATGTTGACTGATGAGAGCACTGCAAGAAAAGCAGGTTGAAGCGTTTAGGGACAATGGCGCCATCGTCGCGGCAAATGCAGTTTCCGATGATGTGCTGCGTCAACTCAGAGAGGTCTTTTCAAACTGGGTGGAAGAGAGCCGAGCGCATGATGCACCCTACGGAAAAATCTGTGATGGCCGCCCGCGCTTTGATCTCGATGACGACCACGCGCC
This sequence comes from Rhizobiaceae bacterium, assembly GCA_013214695.1. Taxonomy (GTDB): domain Bacteria; phylum Pseudomonadota; class Alphaproteobacteria; order Rhizobiales; family Rhizobiaceae; genus Pseudahrensia. Next base: position 1,908 of record JABSRX010000262.1, read on the forward strand.
GGATCATCCCTCACTGAGGCGGGTCGCATCACCCACAGATGTTTCAGATGTCTATGCCGCGGTAGCTTTTGACAGTCCAATGACCGATATGGCCTGCGATCTGCTGGGGCCAGATGTTCGGTTTCATCATGCAAAGGTGAACTCCAAGCTGCCGCGCACCAAAACAGTGGTCAAATGGCATCAGGACTTTCCATTTGACCCCCACTCCAACGATGACACTCTGACGGCGCTCCTGTTCCTTGATGATGTGACAGAAGAGAACGGCCCGTTGATGATTGCGCCCGGTTCGCATCGCGGTCCGCTGCTGTCGCACTTTCAAAATGGCGTCTTTACGGGGGCCGTATCCGACGCAGCTGCAGCCGGATTTGAAAAGTAGGCCATAGCCTGCACAGGCGCTGCCGAGTCCGTCTGCCTGATGCATAGCCGCGTCGCGCATGCCTCAACGGCCAACAACTCAACATCCGCCAGAACGTTGTTTATCGTGACCTATGCGGCCGCAGATGCCGCTCCGCTTTCGCCGGTTGCTGTGCCGAGTCCGCACCAGGGGAAGATTGTGCGCGGGCGCGAGCCAGGCCGCATTCGTTCGATGGATTTCGAAATCGAAACCCCTGTGATCCCAAAGGGAGCATCCTTCTTCGCCCAACAGGCTGGAAAAGACTGACCCTTACAAAACGGCAGACGGCCGCTCCAATTTCTTCCCGGAGCCCAGACCGAGCCTGTCTTGCTCGCAAATGTCTTCATTGATATCCTGTCCGCATGCACGGCACGGAAGCTGGGCGACGGAGATTTTATGTTTACGATTGCGGGAAACCGCTAAGTCCTGACCAGCAGGACAACCAAGCCCAATAAAGCCCGCGCATCACGCGTTGGGTTTTCCATTTTGCACGGCTCGTGAACACTCAAAACATCATCATCCAGTTGCGAGCTTTGCGCCCGTCGTATCAAGCGTTTTTGCTTGTGTGACGGCACGAAGAAAGACGAATGAACCATGAAAATTAGACCAACAAAGCACGACGACATCCCCTCATTGCAGCAGGTGCTTGACGAAACGGCGCTTTTCCCAAGCGAGATGCTTCCCGACATGTTGGAAGGGTTTCTTTCCAACGGCGAAAGCTCTGACATTTGGCTGACCTGCGAAGCCAGCGGTGAGCCCGTAGGCTTCTGCTACGCAGTTCCAGAGGAGCTAGCTGACGGTACCTGGAACATGCTGGCCATCGCGGTCCTGCCGCATAAACAGGGCAGCGGGTGTGGCGCAGCCATCGTCAAGTATCTGGAAGCAGAGCTGAGCGCGCGCAGGCAGCGCATCTTGATCGTTGACACATCAGGTGCCGACGCGTTTGCGAAGACACGCGAATTCTATCGCAAGAACGGGTACAGCGAGGAAGCGCGTATCAGGAATTTCTGGGCGCCAGGGGACGATAAGGTCGTCTTCTGGAAGTCCCTCAGCTGATCCGAACAAACGGCCGCTGGCCTGTTTTCGAACAGGCCAGTTGCTCACCGCGGCGGCGAGCGGCGAGTGGCGAGCGGCGGGCGGCGGGCGGCGAGTGGCCCTCGCCGCGCCGCTCAGTTCTTGTCCGGATCGTCCCAGTCGAGCATCGGCACGGTGCCGACCTGTTCCAGATAGGGCACCCCGTCATCGTCGGCCCTCACCCGGTAAAGCCCGGGATCCCCGAGCGGTCCGGGCAGCGTTTCGATGGTTCGATAGGCGGCTGGATCTGTTCCTCGCCGTCGCCGTCGCCGACCAAATAGGGCGTACAACAGGTAGCTGATGATCGCGGTGAT
>JABSRX010000263.1 GCA_013214695.1 Rhizobiaceae bacterium
CGCAACTCGGATATGGTGGTTTTTGGGGAAATTCCCTCCGGATCGATCACCAATTCGATCAGACCGCCGGTCTTTGAAGCGCAGGCGCGCTCGAAGGCTGCTTCGAACTCATCCGTCTGGCGCACGGTTTCGCCGTGCAGCCCATAGGCCTGGGCAAACATTGCAAAATCCGGATTGATGATGTCGGTTCCCGACACCCGACCGGGGAACTCGCGCTCCTGATGCATGCGGATGGTGCCGTAGGTGCCATTGTTGAGCACCAAAATGACAGGGGCCGCGCCATATTGCAGCGCGGTGCCCAGTTCATTGCCGGTCATCTGAAAATCGCCGTCACCGGCAAAGCACAAAACAAAACGGTATGGCTGCGCCAGCTTGGCTGCTACCGCTGCGGGAATGCCGGCTCCCATGGCACCGGCCTGGGGTCCGAGCAAGCGTCGCCCGGCGCCATAATGGAGAAAGCGACCGCCCCAGACGGCAAAATTGCCGGCACCATTGGTGATGATCGCATCCTCCGGCACGCGCTTGGCCAGATACTTCATGATCTCGCCCATGTCGACATCGCCGGGCTGCGGGCGCACGTTGAGCCCCTCCTCCCAGATGGCGCGGGCTGCTTTGGTCCGCTCAGCCCAGACGGGATTGGTGATCGGCTTGTCCGCCGCCAAGGCAGCCAGGCCGGCCAGCGCCGCATTCGGGTCCGATACAATGCCGAGATCCGGGGTGAAGATCTTGCCGATCTCATCGTCGCTGGCATGGATGTGCACAAGCTTTGTCTGGAAAGTCGCCGGGTCAAACAAGGTGTAGCCCGCGGTCAGTGTTTCGCCGAAGCGCACGTTCAACGCGATGATCAGGTCGCTTTCGGCGAGAAAGGCCCGCACTTCCGGTGGCAGCGAAAAGGCCGCTTCACCGATATAGCTCGGGGAATGGTTGTTGATCACATCCTGCCCGCGGAAACTGACGACAACCGGCAGTTCATTGATCTCGGCAAATCTGGCCAGCGCCGCTTTGCCGTCTTCGTTCCAGCTGCCGCCGCCGGCAATCACCACCGGGCGCTCGGCCTGGCTGATCATGTCCATCACCTGGACCAGCGACTGGGCCGACGCTTCGGCCTTGACCGGGGTGATGCGTCCGCGCGGCAAGGCCTCTGTTTCCTGAATCAGCATGTCTTCCGGCAAAGCGACAACCACTGGGCCAGGACGGCCGGACAGTGCCGTTGAAAAGGCCCGCGAGACCAGCTCCGGCACCCGGTCGGCATCGTCGATTTCGACAACCCACTTGGCCATGGTGCCGAACACGGCGCGGTAATCGAGCTCCTGAAAGGCTTCCCGGTCGCGCATCGTGGTCTCGATCTGCCCGACAAAAATCACCATCGGGGTGGAATTCTGCATCGCCGTGTGAATGCCGATCGAAGCATTGGTGGCGCCCGGTCCGCGAGTGACGAACAAAATGCCGGGCTTGCCGGTCAATTTGCCATAGGCTTCGGCCATGAAGGCACCGCCGCCCTCATTGCGACAGCCGATGAAGCGAAACCGGTTGGTCACGTCGTGCAAGGCGTCGAGCACCGCAAGATAGCTTTCCCCCGGCACGCCGAAACCCATTTCGACGTCCTGCTCCAGCAAACATTCAACCAGCAGCTGCGCTCCGGTGCGTGTCATGATGATTTCCTCAAAACTTTTGCCCCAACAATGGCAATGCGCTGCCCACTTGTCGCGCGGAAAATGTTCTCGACTAACGGATTTTGACCGTCTCGAATTTGCCGTTCCTGATTTCCAGCTCGCGATAGGCCCCGGTGGCCTCGCCCACCGGCATGAGCGGCATAAACTGCGTATTGCCGACTTCGACCTGATCGGCGTTTTTGACGAGATCAACCGCGCGGGCCAATTCACCCGGCAGGATCTTTTCTGCCGGCGCGGCCCCCTCGACGCTGGACGTTGCCGCCGAGTTGTCGACTTCAGCATAGTCCGGCAGCGCGCCCAGTGTGCCGTCCAACTGATCGCCAATTGTCTGAAGCAATTGATCGCCGATCATGCCCTCACCGAGCACGAATTTCTCAAACGCACCGGTGTCCAGCGCGGTCTGCACGATCCCCAGCCCGCCGTTTTCCAGATGTCCCAGCACCACCAGATGCTCCACACCGGCGGCGGCCAGCGCGCCGACGGCTGCAAAATAGTTTTCTTCGCCGTCCTGGTGCGAGATCGAAATCGCCACACGGCCGCCATGCGCTTCAAACGCCCGGGCGAAAGCGGTTTCCAGCGTCTTGCCGTAGTCATCACTTATATATGTGACTGCAACACCGGTAATGTTTCGATCCTTGAGGATATCAGCCAGGACCTGGCCCTGGCGGCGTGCCGATTTTGTATCGACAAGAGAGACAGCCTGGGACGACGCCAGCAGAACCTGCGTGGACTGCTGCGCATGGGCCCAGTTGATCAAGGACACCCAGAAGGCCGAAACAAGCAGGATTACTTTCAAAATTCACTCCAGATCGACGCTGAACCAGCACCATTGCCCAGCCCAACACACGGACCTTCGACGCGAAGTCCGTTGAAAAATGCGCTACCCGTCAGGGCATTTTATTGCAAGACGAATTCCAGCAAACATCAACACAACTCAGAACTTCGATGGTCTTTGCGGCCCTTCCCTCCAACGCCATGATTAAGGCGATTTCGTGATCGGTTGATGCAGATTGTGGATAGAAACCGGCAGGCGCGACCTTGAAGCGGTTTGAGGAATGCGCGACGCTGGCGGCAGCGGGCGCGCGACTCAATCGAAAGGCAAATACATTGTCCAACAAACCAAAACCCTGGGAACAAATGGCCCCCCTTCTGGTCGATGTGGCGATGGGCCGCCAGGCGGCCGATCTGGTGATCAAGGGCGGTCAGTGGGTCAATGTCTATTCCGGGGAAATCGTTGCCGACACGGACATCGCCATTGCCGGCGGGCGCTTTGCCTATTGCGGCCCCGATGCGGACCATTGCGTCGGCCCAGATACACAGGTGATCGACGCTGAAGGCCGCTTCCTGGTGCCCGGCCTGTGCGACGGGCATATGCATGTGGAATCCGGCATGGTCACGGTTACCGAGTTCTGCCGGGCGGTCATTCCCCATGGCACCACGACGATGTTCATCGACCCACACGAGATCGCCAATGTGCTCGGGCTGGATGGTGTGCGGCTGATGCATGACGAAGCCTGCACCATGCCGGTCAATGTGTTTGTCCAGATGCCCTCCTGTGTGCCCTCGGCGCCGGGACTTGAAAATGCCGGAGCTTCGCTCGGTCCAACAGAAGTGGCGGAAGCGCTGGGCTGGGAGAACATTATCGGCCTCGGCGAAGTCATGGACTTCCCCGGTGTTGCTGCCAACACACCGCGCATGGTGGGCGAAGTTGCCGCCACCATGGCAGCCAACAAAACTGTCGGCGGTCACTACGCCTCGCCGATACTCGACAAAGCCTTTCATGCCTATGCGGCCGGGGGACCGGCGGATGACCACGAGGGCACCCAGAAATCCGACGCCATCGCCCGGGTCCGTCAGGGCATGCGCGCCATGCTGCGCTTGGGATCGGCCTGGTATGACGTGGAAACGCAGATCAAGGCGGTGACC
>JABSRX010000264.1 GCA_013214695.1 Rhizobiaceae bacterium
GTTTCTCCTGATCGATGATGCGTTCATAAAGCGCTGTCGCCTGGTCAATGGCGGCGCAGTCTTCATAGGCCTTTTTCAGGACGAACACGCCGGCACCGGAATGCAGAATACGCGCCCATTCCGCCATCAGCGCCCGCCGTCTTTCGGGGGTTTCGAAGGCCTGCTTCAGGCTGGGCACATCATAGACGGGAATGTTCGACGGTGTGGCTACGGCATTGGGCACATCTTCCTGCTGCACGGTTTGGGCCGTGAGTTGGGCCAGATCGTCCAGCCGGCAGGCTGCTTCGGCATAGAATCCGTCCTCGCCGATTTCGCTGAGTATGTGCATGTTCATGAGGTTCCTCCTTCAGTTGGGTCGAAGATAGACGCCGGCTGTCTTGCCAAGCGCGGCAAAACACATCAAAAACACATCAAATGACCCACCGCTTTCCCATCAAAGAAATTGCCCGGCAGGCGGGCCTTGGCCCGGCGACGGTGGACCGGGTGCTCAACAACCGCGCCCATGTCAGCCCCCAGACCCGGATGCGGGTGGAAGCGGCGATTGATGAATTGCAGATGCAGGAGCAACAACTCGCGGCCCGGGGCCGCCGCATGTTCATCGATGTCGTCGTCGAGGCGCCGCGGCGGTTTACCGACGAAATCAGGCAAGCCACGGGGCGTGCCCTGGGTGCCGTTTCGGCCGGCGTCTTTCGCCCACGGTTTCTGTTTCAGGAAACCATGACCGATGCGGAACTGTCAGCGATTTTCGACCGGATCGAGAAGCGTGGCAGCCATGGGGTCTGCCTGAAGGCACGCGACAATGGGTTGGTCAGGGATCGTATCAACCGGCTGGAAGGTGCGGGCATTCCGGTTGTCACCCTGGTTACCGATGTGCCGGATTCTGAGCGCAGCGCCTATATCGGCGTCGACAACGCCAATGCCGGCCGGGCCGCGGCCGATCTGATCACCAAGATGTTGGGCGCGGCACGGGGCCCAGTGTTTGCCACACGATCGCAAGAAGACTTTCTGGGCGAAGCCGAGCGCCTGCACTGTTTTCGAGAAACGCTGGCGGCGACTGCGCCCCGCCTTCAGGTCATCGACATTGCCGGCGGCGCTGGCCTGTCCCGCTCCACCGGCGCGTTGCTGGACGACCAGTTCGAGCAACACGGTTTGCCGCTGGCTGTCTATTCCATGGGCGGCGGCAACGCGGCGATACTGGAAGCCTTCCCGCCAAGCGCGCTCCAGCAGCTGGTGTTCATTGCCCACGATCTTGACGCTGAAAACCGTGCCTTGCTGCGCGACAAGAAAATCTCGTTCGTGCTGCAGCACGACCTTGATCACGACATGCAAAATGTCTTTCTGGCCATTGCCGCCCGGCATGGCCTGGCTCCGGCCATCCCGACTCACCTGTTGAGCGGCGTTCAGATTGTCGGGCCTTACAATGCCCCGAGCCGAACGGACGTGTGAGCAACGGCGCGCCCGCTAAGCCGTCTTCACGTCGGACGTACCTCGTTGCGCAAGGCTGTGCCCTGGCGCCAGCGCTCAATATTGGAACAGAACATCCTGATCGAAAGCTCCTCCCAGCCGTCGAACACGCTGGAGCAATGGGGAGAGATTATCAGGTTGTCAAAGGACCACAGGTCATGATCGGCCGGCAAAGGCTCCTGCTCAAATACATCCAACACGGCGCCTGCAAGCTTGTTGGATTGAAGGGCCGTCACCAAAGCGGCACTATCAACCACGCCGCCGCGCGAAACGTCGGCGAGCACCACTCCCGGCTTCATGGCTGCAAACGCCGCCTGATCGATCAGGCCACGCGTCGTATCGAGCAAAGGCACGCAGACGGCGATGTGATCCGCACGGGACCAAAGCTCCGGCAAGGCCTCCGCGCCATGCACTTCATCGATATTGTCCATTACCACTGGATGCGCCCTTGCGCCGATCACATGCATGCCGAAAGCCTTTGCCCGCGCCGCGATGGCTTGTCCTGTATTGCCGAGCCCGACAATCAAAAGCGTCTTGCCGCTGAGCGGGACCATATGGCGGTCCTTGCGCCAGTTTTTGTTGTGCCGGTCGCGCTGTAACCCGGGCACATCAAGGGAGAAGTGCAAAAAGCCACCAATAACATATTCAGCCATCATGCCGGCGGCGACACCTGCGGAATTGGTGACCGTTACCTGACTTGGGTCCCAGTGGTCGAGATGGTCGACACCTGACCCGCCGACACAGATCCATTTTGGTCCATTTGGTCCCAGCAAGGATTCGCGCGGAAAACCCGGCGTGCCGGCAAACCGAATGGTGAAAACCACGTCCGGACGAAATGTGTCGATGGTCTCGGGCAATGCCTCATAGGTGTCGCAGCACGCGACGCTCACCTCTGTACACTCGATCTCGATGATCTGTGCCAGAGGTTGCGGGTTTTCGGCATGGACGATGATGCGCAACGGATCTGAGGTGTTGGTCATGTCTGATCAAGCTCCACCGATTGGGTGACCAAATCCGCGAGGGCCGCAAAGGGCGTGTCCGGTGCCAGCAAGGCTTTCCCTGCCGCCCAGATCTGTTCCATACGCTGTGGCGCAACCGTCTGCCGACTCAAGGACAGGAACTTTTCTTTGACTTCCGCCTCGGACATGGGCGCCTCGGGACCTCCCCTTGCATGCACGTCACCGCTCGACAGCGTGCGACCGTCCGTTAGATCGATGGTCACATCCGACCATCGCCCGGCCGGAAAGCGGCTGCTGTGCCGCTGGTCTTCCAAGACGTCGATGCGGGCCAGCAGATTTGCCGTGGCTTCGTCGGCAAAGGCGTTCTCGGAAATCTGTTCCACACCGATGCGTCCATGGCGCAGCATCGAAGCCACCGCAAAGGCGAGGCTGTACTGCGCCTTCGACGTTGAATCCGGTACGCCCGCATACAATTGAGCAGCTTCGTGGAAGGTGCGCACCGTGACCTGCTGAATCGCCTCTTCCTTGAAGGCGTGTTCGGATTGCAATTGGTGAACGGCATCGATTGCAGCGTGGGCCCAGCGGCAGATCGGATAGGGCTTGATGTAGTTTTTCTCGATGGTCCAATCTTCGCCCAGGTCCTGCCACGTGTGGGCAACTTCCTCAGCCTCAACGGTGATTGCGGGGGCACCCTGAAACCCGCGGGCCGCCATATCAACGGCCATTAAGCCGACGAGCGCGCCCATGCCAGAGCCGTCGTGCAACATGGTTGGAGTGGCGATCTCCCGCATCATCTGACTGCGCGGGCCGTGATATTCGGCAATGCCGAGGGCATGGCGCAGCACCTCAGCGTCATGGCCCAACAACCGACAGCCCATGGCGGCAACGCCAAGGGCGTTCCAGGCACCCGAGGTGTGATAATCTGAAACCGTGTCATGGAGCGCAACACCGGCGCGTGCGGCAAACTCGTAGGCAATGACCAGCGCTTCCAACACCTCGCGACCCGTCAGGTCAGGACGTTGCGCCGCAAAGGCATAAAGCGCTGGAACAACAGCGCAGCCGATATGGCCTTTGGTTGGGTTGTAGCCGTCATGGGCATCGAGATTGTCGATCTGCGTGGCTGCGGCAAAG
>JABSRX010000265.1 GCA_013214695.1 Rhizobiaceae bacterium
GTCGGGTCAGGAACTGGGTTTCGGTGTCACCATCATTGACGCCAAAACAGATACCGGTGGCGGCGACAGCGGCGACAGCGGTGACAACGACGATGGCGACGATCCCGAGTCTCACATCATCTCCTCAAGCCGCATCCGCCGCTTGCTGGGCGTCGGGGATGTTGCGGCTGCCGCACATCTTCTGGGCTATCACTGGTTGGTCTCTGGTCCCGTGATCAAGGGCGCTCAATTGGGCCGTACGCTCAACTATCCAACCGCGAATCTGGCTCTGGCTGAGAATTGCCGGTTGGCCCACGGCATTTACGCGGTGCATCTGCGCCGTGCCAACGGCACCTTGCATCAAGGGGTCGCAAGTTATGGGCGGCGTCCGACCTTCGACAACGGTCCAGCGCTGCTCGAAACCTTTATCTTCGACTTCGACGAAGACATCTATGGCGAGGAAATTTCGGTGACTTTGCTGGACTATCTGCGCCCGGAATTGAAGTTTGAGTCAGCGGAAGCCCTGGTGCAGCAAATGGACAAGGATTCCGAACAGGCGCGTCAGTGCCTGGCCAACGCAAAACCGCTTTCGGCGCTGGATGCCAAATTGAACTTCGGGGCGCAGGTCGATGGCTGAGAAAGACGCGCGTCCGCATACGGTATTGGTGACTGGTGCGACCGACGGAATCGGTTTGCTGCTGGCCCGTGCCTATGCCAAGCGTAGCCACCATGTACTGGCCACCGGGCGGCGGGGAATCGCCAATGATGAGGAATTTTTCAAGTTCCCGAACATCACCTATGTGACAGCCGATCAAAGCGACCCGCGCCACGCGGCCAGCACCATTTTGGCTATCATGCAGGATATGGGATGGGAGAAGCTCGATCTGGCCATATTGAACGGCGCGACGGCCTGGACCGGGCCGCCCTACGATGAGCCGATCAATACCATCGGTGACCAGTTGAAGGTCAACCTGACCTCACCAATCCATTTGATACTGGCCTTGACCCCGATGTTGCATGCGGCCCAAGGGCGGCTTGTGATGATCGGTTCCACGTCGATCAACAAGGGGCACGGGCAGTTTGCCACCTATGTGGCGACCAAGGCGGCGCTGAATGGATTGTCGCGATCTTTGCGTGAGGAGTGGCGCGGCAAGGCCAATGTGATGATCATCCATCCCGGTCCAACGCGCACCCGCATGCATGCCAAGGCCGGGTTGAACCTGCGGTTTGTCCGCCTGTTTTTCATGTCGCCGAAAAAAGTTGCCCGGGCCATTCAGGTGGCCATCCGTCGTGGCAATGAGGGACGCAAGATCATCACGCGATTTGGCTGTTTCATGGCGCGTTTTTCATGGGCCGGGAAGGGGCAGCTATGAGGGTATTGATCACCGGTGCGGCCAGTGGTCTGGGCCGGGCGTTGACGGAAGAATTGTTGCGGCAAGGGCACCAGGTTGTCGCTGCCGACCGGGAAACGGATTCGCTTGAAAACATGCCGATGGCGCATCGCGGATCTTGTACCATCCGCTTTGTGGATCTGGAGAGCGCCGATTCAATCCAGCGTCTTCTGGCCAGTTTTCAAGGACAGCAACCGTTCGACCAGGTGTTCCTCAATGCGGGCATCAGCGCCACCGGTAAGTTTGAAGAAATTCCTGCCGCGGCCTATGAAAAGCTCATCGCGGTCAACCTGTTCGCACCGATCTATCTGGCGTCGCGCCTGGTCGGCAAGGAGCTGATGGCGCGCAATTCTCGGATCGTCTTCATCTCCTCGCTGTCTCACGCCATGGGGTATCCGGGGGCGTCTGTTTATGCCGCCACCAAAGATGGTCTGGCGGCCTATGCCCGCTGTGTCGACAAGCCTTTCCGCAAGGAACGGGTGCGTGTGCTCACCGTGTTCCCTGGCCCGATCAACACTGCCCATGCGAAACGGCATGCACCCGAAGGCTCCAAGGCCTCCAAGCGCATGGCGCCGCAGAAGATGGCGAAACTGATCCTGCGGGCCGCCAAGGGCAAGTCGAAGACCTATTACCCCGGCAGCAAAGCCTATTTCGGGGCGCTGTTCGGCAAGATGATGCCGGGGCTGGCAACGCGGCTGATGCGGCGCGGCATTTATGACAAGCTCAAGGGGCCGGTTTACTAGACGCTACAATTCCACGGTGAATTTTGGCAGGCGATTGCATTGCGGACTGAGCGCATTATCTTTGTTCCATGGCTTCCGCTCCCCCAACCATCAGGCACCTTCGATCCGGCGATCTGACGGTTTTTCGTCAATTGAATCAGCTGTTTGCCGTCTGCTTTGACGATGAGAAAAACTACCAGTTGGCGCCACCCTCCGATGCCTATCTGGAAGGTCTTCTGGCCAAGGACAGTGTCATCGCAATCGTTGCCCTGGAGGGGCAGGAGGTGGTTGGCGGTTTGGTGGCCTATGAGCTTGAGAAATTCGAGCAACAACGCAGTGAGATCTACATTTACGACCTTGCTGTTTTGGAAAGTCGACGCCGACAGGGCATCGCCACCGCATTGATTGACGCCGTGCGCGATGTTGCACGGCAGCGCCAGGCGTGGGTTGTTTACGTCCAGGCGGATTATGGCGACGAACCCGCGGTGGCTTTATACAGCAAGCTTGGCATTCGCGAGGATGTCCTGCATTTCGATATCGAGCCCTGAGTAAGTGCAGAGCTTCTCGAAAGCTTGAAGCCGCAGTCAATTGGCCCAAGCCATCAAGGCTGGCATCACTCTTTCGGTTTCGACTTTGCCGCCATTAGCTGCACCGGTTCCACCGCAAAGCTTGCCCCTTTGCCAGACGTAAATGGTGAGTTGGCCGTCGGTGGCAGATTGGTGCGTGCGTCCTCGACGTCTTCACTGTCGTCCACGTCCCGTTCGGGCAGTTTTTTGATCTGATAGAAGGCTGTGGCTGCGCCGCCGATGCCGAAGACAACCGCACCGAGCCCCCATCCGATCAACACCCCTTCCGCCCCGTATTGGCTTCCCACCATGACAAAGGGAATGATGCCCAGGGTTGCGCGACCCCAGTTGAAGATGGTTGCAAAAATCGGGAAGCCCAGATTGTTGAAGGCTGCATTGGCCACAAACAGGGCGCCGTTGAACAGGTAGGAACCCGCGACGAAGAGGCAGAAGACCTGGACCAGGCTTGCCGCATCGCCCTGGGCGTCGAAGACCGAGATCAGCCATGGATTGGCCAGTGCCAGCAACAGCCAAACGGACAAGCAATAAATCAGGGTGAACAGAAGCGCGTCGCGCATGGTTGAGCTGACGCGGGCATAGGCACGCGCACCATAATTCTGGCTCAGTATGGGGCCGACGGAACCGGACAGGGCAAAGATGACCCCAAAGGCGACGGGCAGAATACGTCCAATAATGGCCCAGCCTGCGACGGCGTCGTCGCCAAATTCGGCAATGGCACTGGTGACATAGGCGTTTCCAACCGGCGTCGCCAACTGGGTGGCAATGGCCGG
>JABSRX010000266.1 GCA_013214695.1 Rhizobiaceae bacterium
TCAAGGTTCCAACGAGCCAGGTTTGCAGGCCTCTACCCTGCCCGGTTGCGCCAGCGCACGATTGGGTGGGGTTTCGGAGTTTGAACGCTTGAATTCCTGAAAATCCGTGAGTTCGCTGCCAAAAATGAGAAAACAGGTCTCATTTTGCCTAGAATCACAAATTTCTGGTCAATCCAGCGCAAAAAATGCTATTTTTGTCTCCGTAGCCGCAGTTTGCCCGAAAATCACGCGGGCATGGGATCGGTGCTTTATCAGTGCGACGCACCGAGCCTGTCGCGACTCGCTCAGCATATCCGCCAGCCAGGCGGGGCATGGGCCGGGCCTGAAATCTCGGCCTCAGCAAGCTGAAGTCAGATGAAAGGTGCAACTTATGGAAACCATCAAAACATTTCTGGTCGAAATCGTCTGCCCCGAATGCGGGCGCACAGGAACCGCCCATGCCTCGGCTCGCGAGACGGCCGATATCGGCATGGCCACCAGCCTCGATCAGATCCCCTACGGCTTCAGTCTGGCGCAGGCAGCCACCGCAAATTCAGGCCCCAAGGTGACCTGTTAGTGCGGCGCAACATTCGAGCCAAAACACGCCTGACCACCACCGGTTGATGCGGGATATTTTCTGGGCTTAGCTGGGCTCGATCCAACGACAAATGAGTCCCATGAAATACGTCCATATCGAACGCCGCGAAAAGATCGCGATCGTCAGCTTCGACCGCGGCATGGCCGCAAATCCCCTGTCCTATCAGGTCATGCGGGAACTGACCGACGCGGCCCGGTCGTTTGAAGACGACCATCAGACCGCGGCGATTGTCCTGACCGGCCGAGAGGACAATTTTTCCTTGGGCTTCGACCTCAAAGACCCCGAGGTGGCCCGTCTCAAGGACGCCCCCCTAGCGGAACGACGCATGATCGTGGCGACCGGCAGGCGAATGTGTCAAGCATGGGAAGACCTTGCGCCTTTGACAATCTCGGCCATGGAAGGCTGGTGTGTCGGCGGTGGCGTCGCACTGAGCGTTGCAACGGATCTGAGAGTCATCAGCTCCTCCGGCGGCATGTATGTGCCGGAGGTGGAGCGCGGAATGAACATGTCCTGGGGATCCGTACCGCGCATCACCAACCTTGTGGGCCCTGCTCGCGCCAAACGCATCATTGTGCTGGCCGAGAAATTGACCGCCGAAACAGCCGTGCACTTTGGCCTGGCAGATGAACTGGCCGACCCGGGTTCCACATTGACGAAAGCCCTGGAACTGGCTCAACGGGCGGCTGAGATGCCACCGGTGGCGCTGCGCATGTGCAAACGCGATATCAACGCCTATGCCAATGCCCTGGCGGCCGTGGCCAGCCACAGCGATTACGACGACTTTGCGCTGACCAGTGGATCAGACGACGGCCAGGAAGGCATCAACTCCTTTCTGGAAAAACGCCCCCCGAACTTCACCGGCAACTGACTTGGGGTTCAACCCTATTCGCCGAACCCGGCACCGCTTTCGCGTGGCTTATGGCGCACCAGACGCGATGTTTTCACCGCCGCCTGACGGTGATGCACAATCGCCTGATAATCCGGATCGTAGACCATGTCGAGAAAGGCCTGGCCACTGGGATAGCGGGCAATGAAAGCAATGTCCCAGCATTCATCTTCCGGCCCGATGACCATGAACTGCGGATCACCCGACCATATGATCTGGCCGCCAACCTTTTGAAAGATCGGAAGGCTTTCTCGACCATAAGCCGCATAGGCCTCAGCACCGGTCGCCTCTCGGCCATCGGCATATTGCGCCTTGTCGTGCAGACAGATCAGGTTGAGCATTTCAACGGGATGATCGCGCGGCAGATCTTTCAGCTGCACAAATCCCTCCCGCGTCGGATCGATGAAGTTCTGGCTCATTCTAGCACTGGTGAGCGTAAGTAAAGACCAAGGTATCCTGTGCCCTGCGGCCGGTGTCGCGGCAGCGGCGGTAGACATTGCGAACCCCGTGTACGGTGACCCGCAACTGGTTTTGAGACACCGGTCCTTCAACAAAATATTCCAACGGTGTGCCGGGGCAGAATTTTGAGAAGCGACGCGCTGTGCCCGAATACCAATTGCCGTTCTTGCGACCATTAAACAGCAAGGTGCCGCGGCGTACGCCGGCGTTGCGCAAAACCTGACGGGGTCTCTCGTAATACATCCAGCGCTGATTTCCAGATGCTTCCAGACGCATCAGGGAACCGTTATGCCACCAGCAAGAGGCGGCCTCCGCTGTGCCGCTGTTGGCGATCAAACTCGCCGGCGCAGCCAAAGCTGCAGCAATCATCAAACCATAGAGGCGACCGGCCCAACCCTTATTCTTTTGAGTCATTTCCGAATCCTTTCCCAAAACCACGTTGGCAAAAGACTAGATCGAATAAGCGCATTGTCCAATACACAATGGGCCTGAGCCCAGCGCCGATGGATCAAGCCTGAATGGATCAGGCGTGGATGACGCGGCCTTCTGAATCCATGACGCTTTCATGCATCATTTCGGACAGAGTCGGATGCGGGAAGACGGCGTCGATCAGGTCTTGCTCGGTGGTTTCCAGGTTCATCGCAACCACAAACCCCTGAATGAGTTCAGTCACTTCTGCCCCTACCATATGGGCGCCGAGCAACTGGCCCGTCTTTTTGTCGAAAATGGTTTTGACCATGCCTTCCGGTTCGCCGAGGGCTATCGCCTTACCGTTGCCGGCGAAGTTGAAGCGCCCGATCTTGACCTCAATGCCGGCCTCTTTCGCCGCCTTTTCGGTCATGCCGACGCTCGCCACCTGTGGGTTGCAATAGGTACAACCGGGGATCTTTGCCTTGTCCATGACATGAGGATGCTTGCCGGCGATCGCCTCGACACAGATGACGCCCTCATGCTCGGCCTTGTGCGCCAGCATGGGTGCTCCCGCCACATCGCCAATGGCGTAGATGCCCGGTACATTGGTACGGCCGTATGCGTCAATGGTGATGATGCCGCGATCAATGGCAACACCTGCTTTCTCCAGACCAAGACCTTCAGTATTGCCCATCACACCGACGGCAGAGATCAGGCGATCGGCTGTCAATTTCTCGATCTTGCCGTCCTTGGTTTCGATGTGGGCCGTGATGTTGTCTTTGCCTTTTTCAACCTTGGCGACTTTGGCTTCGAGCATGATTTTCATGCCCTGTTTCTCAAACCGCTTCTGCGCGTGTTTGGCGATCTCGTGATCCTCAACCGGCATGACCTGCGGCATCAGTTCGACAACCGTCACCTCGGCGCCCATGGAGCGGTAGAAAGAGGCAAACTCGATGCCGATGGCGCCGGAGCCGATAACCAGGAGCGATTTCGGCATCGTC